>CASEWY010000103.1 GCA_949291625.1 uncultured Bacillota bacterium | reverse complement strand
ATTGCTTGTGCTGCTGCTAGTTTTTTGGGGTCTCTTTTTATTCTTGCCATAGTCATATTTCCTCTTTAACCTCCTAATTGTATCACATATATAAAAATAAACTGTGACAAGTTAAGTTACGCGCGCTTTCTTAACTTACACAGTTTATTTTACACTCTCATAAAAAATAAGGATATAGATGCTATCTTAATGAAAATGTCTATATCCTTTTTATAAATAGTTTTTAATAAAATTTATATATTTAGAATTTGTTTGTAAAACAAAATGCTGGTATTTATATGTTTTTTTGCCATTGTGTTTAACTGATTAATTCCATTTGCTTTCTAACAGAAAGTCGCAAATATTGCGATGCTTGATTCCATTACGACTCATATCATACTCATCCATGGTGATAACATATTTTGGAAAGTTATCGCGAATACGATCATACACGCCAAACTCTCGTTTGATGGTATCTTCTGAGGCGAGTAGATAAGCCACTTGGATATACAGTTTATTGCCTTGCTTCTCACATACGAAGTCAATTTCTTTGTCGCCTACTTTACCAATAGTTACGTTGTAACCCCGGCGTAAGATTTCCATGTAGACGATATTTTCTAGAACAAGGTTGATGTCCTTTGTGTTGCTAGCAAACTTAGCTTCCCTGATACCATGATCGGCTACATAGTATTTCTCATTAACAGTGAGTATTTTTTTGCCTTGTAAATCATTGCGCTTCACTTGGTAGAACAAAAATGCGTCGGTACAGGCTTTGATGTAGGCAAGCACAGTCTCTGAGGACGCTGATCTACCTTCACTTTTCAGATACTTGGAAATAGAGGTTGCAGAAAAGGTAGTGCCTATATTAGAAGTCACATAGGCAATAATTCGTTCCAACATATCTACATCCCTGATGTTATTTCGTTTGACAATATCCTTTAGTTCCACAGAGTTGAATAAATCTTGTAAATACTGCCGGCTTGCCGTTTCGTCATAACGAAGGTTGGATAGGTAGGGCATACCACCTATGTTCAGATACTTTCTGAAGCACTGGTGGATATCTGTGTTAGGATAGACAGTGTTATATAGCTCGATAAATTCAGAAAAGGAGAAGGGATAGATTACAAACTCCACATAACGTCCTGCTAGGTATGTTGCCAATTCGCCAGAAAGTAATTTTGCATTGGAACCGGTAATGTAAATGTCGCAATCTAACTCAACGCGAAAAGAATTGATACATTTTTCCCAGGCGTCTACCTCCTGTATTTCATCAAAGAAAAGATAGACTTTGCCATTGATTTTTGAAGCTCGATGGATGATTTCGTCATGGAGTGCCGTGGCGTTACATAGATGAGCGTTACTCATATTCTCGAAATTGATAGAAATGAACTGATTACTGCTTACACCAGAGGCGCATATTTCCTCTTTAATCAGGTCTAGCATGACCGATTTTCCACATCGACGGATACCCGTCAGAACTTTTACTAGGTCGTTTCCAATGAAAGGACGGATACGGTTCATATAATTATTTCGTTTAATCATGTCAATCTATCTCCTTTCTTGAATTGTTTCTATAATATCACGGTTATACTGGATATTCAAGCTATATAATTAATTTTTAACGGTTATAACTTATAAAAAATAAAATTCAATATAGATTGACAACTATAATTGAAAAGATAACGCAATCTGACATACTCTCCATCAGCAAAAGATGATTGGAGGTTCTTATTATAACCATTAAAGTTTTATGCATCACTACTGCGTACTAATGTCGGCTCATAGATATAGCACTTTAATTAATAAGAACGATTTGTGTACAACAACCCATTGGTTGCCTTAAGTACACAAGGTTGGATGCTACAACCTTTTAAATATTTTTATATACAAGCAGGAATATATTGTCCTGCTTTTCTTAATTCTTTAATTTTTTGCATACAAATATCATGTTTGTATTTAAATAATGGATAATCATTATCCATAGCAGTATTATCATATGAATATTTAATTTTATCATTGTATTTACTAATAATTATATGTCTTAAATTAAATGCTGAATGTAGATCACGCTGGATTTTATCATTGCCTAAATTGAAAGTTCTTTCTTGTAGAGAATGTTTTATAAATTCTCCAGTAGTATGCTTATATTGCGTAGCACATGTCTTAAAACAATCTACTTGTATAACTTCGGCTTCACATGCTTTAGCTTTAGTTATTAGTAAACTAATTAATTTTTGTGGTGCATGATTAGCTATACTTTTACCAAATCGCTTTTTCTTTTTAAAACGACCTTTATCATTTTTCTCAGTTTTCTTAGCTTTCTTGGCTAATGCAGCCCAATTCATATCTTCAATAATAATCTTATTACCAAGAGATAAGATATATTTAGCTAATATATTATGGGAATATTCTAATTTATTAGCTCTTTTTTGATATAACATTTTTATCTTATCTTCCGTTATTCTCATTTGTTTGGATTTATACCATTTCTTTTTGCCTTTTTTAACAGTACCATCTTCATTATAATTGTCAGGATTATTTGAGCGTCTTTGACGATCAAGATGGCGATTAAGAATAAACAATTCTCTTTCAATAGTATTTATACCCTGACCAAGTTCACATATAAAAGTATCAGAATTAGAATCTACAGCTATAGTACTTGGACCAATATCAATACCAACTGTATCATTTTGCGTTATATACTTATTAGCTGAATTACCCTTAAAACTAAAATAAACATAATAGCGATATTTATGTTTATGCCATTTACGAACAATCTGACAATATTTTATTTGATTATTCTTTAGTGAATCTTTTAATAGTATATCTTTATTCCTAATGACAACTGGTAGATACATATCATTGATTTTTATCATGCCATTTTTATAAACGATATCTGTTTCATTATTCTTATTAACAAAACTACTAAATTTTCTTCTTTGTTTAAAATGAATTTCTTCACCATTATAAAATAAATATTTCTCTACTGCTGACCATACTCTATCTGATATTTTTTGTACAACATGACTATTTACTTTACCTTTAAATAATTTTGTTTGTTTTGATATATATTTATGAAACATATATTTATCTAATTGGTATTTATCCATTAATTTATTGCATAATGTTATTTCTTCTTTAGATAATTTATATCCGCGAGTAGCTTGATATGCTTTATCTCTTTCTAGATTAGCTATACAGTTTTTTGCATGTTTAATCATAACATTTTGGATATGACAATATATGCCCATTAATTTATTTAATTCTTTATATTGTTCATCATTTATCGCTAAACGTGCTTTTAATATATAAGTATCAGACATATAGTGTCACCTCTATATCAATTTCATTTACATCTTTCTTATGTTATATATATTCCATTATTTAAAATTATCCTATGTAATTTTATAAATTTATTTATAATCTATTAATCTATAAAAAAAGCATAATTATTTACTAATCATGCTTTAATAAAATTCATCTTCATCAATAAATTGATTGGAGCTTTCTTTTGAGTTATTTGTAATTCGGGGAATAATGGTTGTAATTGATGCCATTCTCTAGCAGCTTTCAAACCATATTTGCTTCTTTCCATTTTTGCATATGCGTTAAAAAATTCGTTGTTATCATAAATATTTTTCATTGTTAATTTCCTCCGTGAATTTTTAAAATATGTATTCAAATTGTTTTAGACAATAGAAATTGCCTGTTCTCCTTTTATTTTATAATAATTTAGTTTTTTTTACTTTAATTTAATATTATCTTAATAAAATAGTAACAATAATGAATTAAAATGCTTTCGTAAAATAGGAGATAGAAAGATGAAAAAGTTACTATTTTTAGTTTTAAGTGGTTTATTAGTTTTAAGTGGTTGTTCATCAAGTAGTAATCAAACAGAAACTACTACTAGTGAAGAAACAACAAATGAAACAGTTAGTGTTGATGATCAAGCTAGCGAACCTTTAACTGTTTATTTAAATGATTTTGATGCGATTATTCCTGAATTATTTAAAGAGAAGACAGGTTATGATGTTGAAGTTGTAGTTGGTAATGGTGCTGAGACTATGTCTAGAATTGAGGCTGAAAAGTCTAATCCTCAATGGGACGTAGTTTGGATGGATTCAATGTATGATATTTATAACTTGGATTTAGATGGTCAATTGATGACTGATGTTGAAGTTGATAATGCTGCTGGTTTGACTGATTTCTTTAGTGCTTTAGTTCCTGAGGATAAATGTTTCTATCCTACAGGTGCTCATTCAGCTGGCGTTATTGTATATCGTAATGATGTTTGGAGTGAGGCTGATGCACCTACAAGTTATGATGATTTGAGTGATCCTAAGTATGCTGATGCAGTGGCTATGGCTGATCCTGGTGTTGCAGCTCCTGCTTATCCTTTAGCTGCTTATTTTATGGATACACTTGGAATGGATGGTGGACAGGCTTATTTTACGACTTTATTTGAACAGGGTTTAAAAGTTTATCCAAAAAATCCACAGGTTGTTGAGGCTTTAGCTTCTGGTGAGGCTACAATTGCGATGTTACAAGAATCTAATGCTTATTCTATGGTGGCAGAAGGTGAACCTATTACAATTGTTTGGCCAGAAGATGGGGCAGCAGCTTCTACAAGAGTTGCAGCTATTAGTGCTTCTACAGATCAACCTGATATTGCCAAAGCATTTATTAATTTCTTATTAGATCCTGAAGTTCAACAAGCTTTAGTTGATGCTGGTGATGAAGGTTACTTTACTCCTTCAGTTGATGGAGTTACTCCTAAGGCTGATAGAGAAGCTGATAGTCCTAAATTAGCAGTAGCTGATGTTCAGTTTGGTGCAGAGAACGAAGCTGATATCAAAGCATGGTTTGCTGATTATTCTGCTCAATAATGAAGAAAAATAGAGAGTCTTCACTTAGTACTGGAGTCTTTGCGATATTATTTATTTTAGTGCTGTTGCCTTTGGCAGCGGTACTTTTTCAAATAGTATGTCCAGGACTAGATATAAATGAATTTAATCTTGCGAATTTATCAATTCTTGGTGATATATTTTCTCGACCTTTGTGGCGTAAGGCTTTAGTTAATTCCTTGATGCTTGCTAGTGGTACAACCGTTTGTGGATTGATTGTGGCTTCTATTTTAGCTTGGGTGCGTACTCAATATAAATTTCCATTAGCTAGACTTATAGATTTAACAGCTTGGGCTTTAATGATTATTCCTAGTTTTATCTTAGCTCAAGGCTGGGTATATTTCTCAGCTGGTAATGGGGTAGCTAGAGCTTGGCTTGGTTTAAATTGGATGAGTGATTTTGTTTTCTCTTATCCTGGCTTAGTTACTGTTATGACCTTATGTAAGTGGCCAATGGCTTATATTACTATTAGAACAGCTTTAGAGTGGGAGCCTATTCGTTTGATGCATGCAGCTAGAATGAATGGGGCTAATGCTTTTAAAGTTTTTAAAGATGTACAATTGCCTTTAATGTTACCAGCATTATGTTCGGCAGCTATGTTAATTTTTATGGATACAGTTGGTGATTATGGTCTATCATCGACAATTACGGCAGTATATTCTTTCCCTACCTTGCCTTATACGATTTATTCGGCAATTTGTACCTCACCTGCACGTTTTGATATGGCTGGTGTATTGTCCCTTTGCTTAATGTTATTGATTGTAATTGCGATGGTTATTCAATATAAGGCTTTAGGTAGCAAGCGTTTTGATTTTTTAGATAATGGTACTCAACAAAGTGTAGCTAAGACTATTAGTAAAGCTAAAACAAGTTTAGTAACTATTATTAGTGGAATATTTATGATTATTGCGATTGGTATTCCTATTGGTTCTAGTTTGATTATGTCTTTCTCTAGCGCTATTAGTATCGAAAAATTCTCTTTTACGCTTGATAATTATAAAAATATTTTATTGAGTGATAGTACTTTATTGACAGGTATTGGTCATTCGCTTGGTTTGGCGGTAATTGCGGCAGCCGTTGGTTTAGTTATTGCCTTTGGGTGTGCCTATGTTTTAACTTATTCTAAGACACCTTTGAAAAAGGCTATTGATATGACTACCCTTATTGCCATGGCGGTTCCTGGAGTTGTACTTGGTGTTGGTTATATCTTTGTTTGGAATCAAAAGTGGTTAGTTCCATTAGGCTTACATTTATATGGAACCCCAGCTATTTTAGTGCTTGCAGTAGTAGCGGCAGCAATTCCTTTAATTAATCGTATCTTAGTGGCTGGTATGGCTAAGATTCCTGAATCTTTATTGATTGCAGCACAGATGCAAGGTGCAGGCTTTGTTACTAAGATTAAAACAATTTTATTACCACTTTTACATAATAGTGCAGTATCAGCTGTATTATCAGCCTTTGGTGGTAGTATCTTTAATTTGGCTATTACTTCCATTTTATATCCACCAAATTGGGAAACTTTACCAGTATGGATTTCTGATTCATATAATGATTTACAATTTGGGGATGCAGCTGCAGCTACCATTGTCAGTGGTATTTGTATCATAACTATTATGGTTATCTTAGAAAGATTATTAAATTTAAAAACTAGTAAAAAAGAAAGGGTAAGTGTATATGGAAACGATTCTAGAGCTTAGAGATATCCATAAAAGCTATGGAGATAAAGAAGTATTAAAGGGTGTATCTTTAGAAGTTAAAAAAGGGGAAATTATCTCGGTATTAGGACCTAGTGGTTGTGGTAAGAGTACGATGCTTAATATTATTGCGGGCATCTTGAGTATCAATGATGGTAAAGTAATTTTAAATAATGAGGAAGTTACGACTAGTAAAAAGATTATGCCTATTGAAAAGCGTGATCTTAATATGGTATTCCAAGACTTTGCCTTATGGCCACATATGAGTGCTAGGGATAATGTATTATATGGTTTAAAACTTAAGAAGACTGATCCTAAAATTATGGAAGAGAAATTGCAGAAGATGGTTGATCTTTTACATCTTAATGGTTTGATGGATCAATATCCTTCCGAATTATCAGGTGGTCAACAACAGCGTGTAGCCATCGCTAGAGCGCTTATTATGTCACCATCCATCATTCTTTTGGATGAACCATTATGTAATCTTGATGTTCAACTTCGTATTGAAATGCGTACGGAGATGGCGCAAATATTTAAAGAATTACAGACTACCGTATTCCATGTTACGCATGATCCTTCTGAAGCATTTGCAATGGCTGATCGTATTGTTGTGATGAATCAAGGTAAAATTGATCAGATTGCGACACCGCAAGAATGTTATCAACGTCCTGCTACTGCAGTAGTGGCTGGTTTGCTTGGGGCTGGTAATCATATTAATGCTAAAAAAATTAGTGTTGAGAAAGAAAATGCTTTAGTACAAATTGGGGATGCTAAAATCAATTGTTTAAACTTTAGTAATAATGAAGATGTAGTCTTATATTTTAGAGCTGAAGATTGTAAGTTTAGTAAAGAAAATACAAATAATAGTATTCCTATTGAAGTAATAATGCCAACATTTGAGGGAGGAACATATCGCGTTAAAGCTTCTACAGCTACTAATGAAGAAATAACTTTCTTACATGATGATAATATTCCTAAAAATACTAAAGGATATTTAAATATTTTAGCAGATAAAATATATGCTTATGACCAAATTAAAAATTAAGGGTGGCTATGGGGAACATGGACGTAGTTGTTTCATGATTGAATATAAAGATAAGCATTATGTTATGTTTGATTGTGGAATACTAGATACTGATCCCTTTCCTTATCCTAATATAACTGATGAAGAAGCAGTAAATACCGATTATCTATTTTTATCTCATGCGCATAAAGATCATAGTGGGGCAATTGATCATTTGATTTATAAAGGATTTAATGGTTGGATTCTTGCGACCAAACAAACTTTAGATTTTAGTAATATCGAATATGAAAAAGTTATGATTTTAAATAATAAGCATATAGATACTTGGGAAAACGCTAATTTTTATGTAAATTATGGACGTAGTGGTCATTGTCCAGGCAGCTTATGGTTTTATTTAGTATTAGAAGATGGTTATCGTTTCTTCTATTCAGGAGATTTTCAACAAGATCCTGCTTTATATGCTTGTGATTTGCCTAGTGATTTAGTGGCGGATGTTGCTATTGTTGATATGGCAAATGATCAATCGATGAAAACTGCGCAAAATCTAAGAGATGATTTATTGGCAATAATTAATAATTATCGTCATAAAGGATATAAGATGATATTGCCTGTACAATTATATGGTAGAGGCAATGAATTATTATATCTTCTAGCAACTAACTTTCCTAATAATAAAATAGCTATGGATCAAGTGATGATTGAAGCTATTGAAAAGATGTTGTTGGATGATGCATGGATGCAAGATGATAAGAAAAAACTATTTATTGATTATTTTAATAAGATAAAAAAGAATGATATAACTAGAGCAGAATTAATACTTTTGGCTGATACGCATTTAGATCGTCTAGAAAATCAAGTATTAGTTAAAAGAATGCTTAGACTAAAAACAAAAGTAATTTGTACAGGTAGAAAAAAAGAAGGATCCTTTCTAGCCCGTTTGATTAATGATCATAAAGCTATTAGAATCCCTTATCCTCATCATTCTAGTCGCAAAGATGTCTTAGATATACAAGAAAATAATCAATTTGCGTTTATTTTACCTTTTCATTGTTTAACTAGAGAAATATGGAAATGAAGATGGCTTTGAGCTGTCTTTTTTTTGTTATAATTGTTTTATAGGAGAAATAAGCATGAATATTGAAATTATGTATTATACAAGAGATTGTATAGATGATGTTATTAAGTTTGAACATGATTTACGCAAAGAAGAAAATTTTTGGGGTTGGGAAATTGATGATAAATATATCAATGATGTAAATGCTAGTTTTGATAATCCTAAGTTTAATAATTCTTTGTCTTTGCTTGCTTATGTTGATGGTAAAGTTGTGGGTAGAATTGATGCTTGTAAAATTTGTAGTCATTTTGATGGTTCTACTAAAGCATATTTAGATTGGATTTGTGTTATAAAAAGTTATCGTCATAATGGTGTTGGCCAAGCTTTGATGAGTAAACTTCGTGAAGAATTAAAAAAAGAGGGTATAGATACCCTTATTGGTTTAATTGCTTCTAATGAAGAGGCTCAACGTTTTTATCGCAATTTGCCTAATTCATTAATTAGAGATGAAGGAATTTGGATAGATATATAATAACCGCATCAAATGATGCGGTTAAGTTTTTTTATAGATGTTGTTGATTTTAATTATTATATTTAGCCATAAAGCTTTCTATTTCATCTGGTTCTTTGATGATATCTTTGCTTAGGTTAATACAACCATCATTAGTTACTAATACATTATCTTCGATACGTATACCGATATTTTCTTCTTCTAGATATAGACCTGGTTCGATGGTGAATACATTGCCTGGTTCTAATTGATAATTAGCTATAGTTACATCGTGGGTTTCTAGACCTAGCATATGACTTACGCCATGCCAATAGTAATCTCTTACGGTTTTACCATTTTCTAATAGTCCAATTTTATCTAATTCTTTTTCATAGAAATTAATTAATTCATTATTTAATTGTCTTAGGGTTAGACCTGGTTTTACCATATCCATAATATATTTATTACCTCTTAAAACAATATCATAGATTTGTCTTTGACGTTTCGTAAATTTACCATTTACTGGGAAAGTGCGGGTGATGTCGGCATTTAAATATTGATATGATGCACCAAGGTCACATAATACTAGATCACCATCTTTGACCATTTGATTGTTTTCACTATAGTGTAGAATAGTTCCATTTTTTCCTCCGGCGATAATTGATGGGAAGGAGTGTTCACATTGATTGCTTTTTAGGACAAAATCAAAGTGGGCTTCTAATTCATTTTCCATGATATTGCTATGGGCATTTTTCATCATATTTTGGATGGCTAAATCGGTGATGTGAATGGCTTGTTTTAATTTATTTATTTCGTCTTCATCTTTAATCATGCGTAATTTTGCCATGATGGGATAGCTATTTAATATATTTATAAAAGGATAATATTCTTTAAATTTATTGGCGTAAATGGTTGCTTCAGTTATTTGATTGGCTTCTTGTTTATTTAAGTCAAAATAGACATTTAATTTTTCTTTATCATTGAAATTGCGATTTAATAAGCTTCCGATAACATCCCATAGATCATTTATTTCATAGATATTTGTTATGCCAGATATTTCGCTTGCTTGTTTTGGTAGCATTCTTCCTCCTACCCATTTGGCCATTTGTTCATCATATGGTTCGATAAATAGATAAGTGAAGTCTTGACCTTGGAAGTTTCCTAATAATAGAATCATATTTTCTTTATCTAGACCAGTTAGCCAATAGAAGCTTCTGTCGGTTGTGAATGCATATTTTTCGTCGCCTATTTTATATGGTGCTTTACCACTGAAAAATAGGGCTAAATAATCATTGTTTAATTGTTGTTGTAGTTTTAATCTTCTGTTTTTGTACATATTTTACCTCCGATTAATTATTATTATAGCACTCAATTAAGTTGTGCATAATAATTAGCTATTTTCATGTTATAATTTATTTGAAATTACAGATTATATTTGTTATAATACAAACGTTTTTGCAATTGTCATATATGGCGCAGATATGGTGCGTTAAGTTTCTACCCGACTGCCGTAAATTGTCGGACTATGATGATATTTTGAAGATGTTTTTGGGGCTTCTATATATCATATAGAGGCCTTTATATATTTAAGGGGGTAAATAGTGAGATGAAGAAAAGTATGCCTTATTTATTTCTGTTGCCGGGAATAGTGCTATTGATCTTTTTCTTGATGGTGCCATTGATTACAATATTGTGGCCTACCTTATTTCCTGATGGTTTTTCTTTGAGTGCTTATACTAGTTTCTTTACTGATGAGTACTATATGGAAATTTTGGTTAGAACCATTAGGATAGCTCTTGTTGCGGCAATTGTTTGTATCATCTTAGGGGTTCCAAGTGCTTATTTTATTTCGCGTTGTAGTGCTAAATGGAAGGGAATTTTGATTGCGATATCTATTTTCCCAATGCTTACAAATTCAGTAGTTAGATCATTTGCTTGGATTAATATCTTGGGTAAGAATGGAGTTATTAATAATTTGTTGATGGCTATTGGTATTATTGATGAACCTATTAGTATGCTTTATACGGAATTTTCGGTTTTGATTGGTACAATTTATTTATTTTTGCCGCTTATGATTATGACGCTTGTTGGAGTTATGGACCAAATTGATAATGATATGATGGAGGCTGCTGAGAGTTTAGGCGCTAGTAAATTAAAAGCTTTTATTAAAGTAGTTTTACCTCTTAGTGTTCCTGGTATTTTAACTGGGGCGGTATTGGTATTTACTGGGGCTTTAACAGCTTATACTACTCCTCAATTATTAGGTGGTAATAAATCTTTAGTTTTAGCTACTTTAATATATCAAAGAGCGATGACTTTAAATGATTGGCAAGGTGCTGGAGTCATTGCGGCAATCATGATTATCATTACCTTAGTGGTTATGAAAATATTAAATCTTATTGCGGCTAGATTAGATAAGCGAGGTGAGATAGATGCGTAGATATAAGGGTTTGACGATATTTGCTATATTGGTATTTGCCTTCTTATTTATTCCTTTATTAATCATTGCGGTTACGGCTTTTGGTAGTGAACCTACGATTAGCTTTCCAATTGAGGGTTTCTCTTTGGAATGGTTTGGTAAGGCTTTGAGTTCTGAATCATTTAGAAAAGCATTTATCTTGAGTATGGAAATTGCTTTTTTGGCTACTATTTTGGCGCTTATCATTGGTATACCGGCGGCTTATGCTTTGTCGCGTTATAGTGTTAGGGGACGTAAATTTATTAAAAGTTTCTTCTTGTCGCCTACTATTGTTCCGGGTATTGTTGTGGGTTATGCCTTATTTCAATTTGTGGTTATTCGTTTGAAATTGCCAGTTTTTGAAGGCTTATTGTTGGGACATTTCTTGGTAGTATTACCTTATATTATTAGAGTTGTTGGTGGTTCGCTTGAACAATTTGATTTTTCTATTGAAGAGGTTGCTTGGAGCTTAGGTTGTAATAAGTTTTTGGCTTTCTTTAAGGTAGTATTACCTAATATTTCTAGTGGTATTATTTCGGCCTTTTTATTAGCGTTTATTAATTCATTCAATAATATTCCAGTTTCTATGTTCTTGAGTGGTCCAGGTATTACTACTTTACCTGCATCATTGATGAGCTATGTTGAATATAATTATGATCCTACGGTTTCCGCCGTTTCTGTATTGTTGATGTTGGCGACAGTAGTTATCATGTTTATTGTAGAAAAGACCTTGGGTATTTCTGCTTTGGCAAAATAGGAGGATAGTATGGCTTTTGTAGATTTAAAAGATATATGTGTAAGCTATGATGGTAAGACTAATGTCTTAGAAGGTTTAAACTTACAAATTAATGAAGGTGAATTGGTATCCTTACTTGGTCCTAGTGGTTGTGGAAAGACTACGACCTTAAGAGTTGTGGCAGGATATATTGATACCAAGGCGGGAGAATTTTTGGTTGATGGTCAAAACTATACGAAGATTCCGGTGCATAAACGTAATTTTGGTATTGTTTTCCAAAGCTATGCTTTATTCCCTCATTTGAGCGTATTTGAAAATGTGGCATTTGGTTTAAAAATGCGTAAAATGGATAAGGCTACTATTGAACAAAAAGTTAATAATATGTTAGAAATCTGTGGTTTAACAGAATATAAAGATCGTTTGCCTAAGCAAATGTCTGGTGGTCAAAGACAACGTGTTGCTTTGGCTAGAGCTTTAGTAATTGAACCTAAGTTATTATTATTAGATGAGCCTTTAAGTAATTTGGATGCTAAGTTAAGAATTCAAATGCGTGTTGAAATTAAACGTCTTCAAAAGAAATTGGGTATTACTACTATTTTTGTTACCCATGATCAAGAAGAATGTTTCTCTATTTCGGATAGAGTAGCTATTATGAATGGTGGAGTCATTGAACAATATGATACACCAGAAAATATTTATGCTCATCCTAATACGGAATTTGTAGCGCGCTTTATTGGTTTTGAAAATTTTATTGATGTTAATAGGCAAGAAGATGGGACATATAAGGCTTTGAATTATGTCTTTGAATGTGGAAATAGTGATTTAGCTAAGGCTAAAATTACGATTAGACCTGATGATATTCAAATTGTTGATGAAGCTAAAGTGAATGGTATTTCTGGTACTATTCAAGTTCGTACCTTCTTGGGTAAGAGTTATCAATATGAAGTCAACACCGCAATTGGTAATTTGATTGTTAATGGTGATGGCAATAAAGTTTATGAGCCAGGGGATGTTTTAAATTTATATCTTCCGGCAAATAAGATTGTTCTAGTATAGGGAGGAAAGAAAGAACATGAAAAAATTATTTTATTTGTTGCTTTGTGTAGCAATGCTTTTGGGTGTTAGTGGTTGTTCATCTAGTAGCGACCAGGAAGCATCTACTGGTTGTACTTTAACGGTTTCTACATTCCAACTTAGTGAAGATATCGTTAATGAAGACATTATCAAACCATTTGAAGAAATGTATGATTGTGATGTTATTACTGATCTTGGTAATGCGGCTGATCGTTATACAAAATTAGAAAATAATCCTGAAAGTGGTATTGATATTATCGAATTGAATCAATCTACTGCTGCTAGAGGTTATGAAGCTGGTTTATTTGAACAATTGGATGCTAGTAAGATTACTAATTTAGGTGAATTAATTGCTCCAGCTAAGTCAATGCAAGAAGCTAGTGGTTATGGTCCTGCATTTGTTATTCAAAGTGTTGGTATCGTTTATGATCCTGAAGCTGTTGGTTATGAAATTACTTCTTGGGATGATTTGTGGAATGCTGATTTAGAAGG
>CASEWY010000102.1 GCA_949291625.1 uncultured Bacillota bacterium | reverse complement strand
TTCATCATTAGACATAGGATCTAAAGATGCATCAACTTTAGTTCTTACTACGGTTTTGGCAATTCTTACAGCCATATGTTTTAACTTAGCATAACGTTCTTGTTTATAATTGTTGATATCAATTAAGATTTTAAATTTACGTTTAAATTCCGCATTTACTGCCGCTTTTACTACATTATTGATAGCTTGTAAAGTCTTACCATTTTTACCAATTAATACAGCATTATTTTCAGCATCTAATACAATTGTAAATGTATCATCTTTTTGGAATATTTCTACTGAACATTCAACATTAATACCAGTAAAGAAACCACCAAGATATTCAAACCAGAATTCTTTTACATCATTTAAGCAATAAGCTTCAATGGTAACACTAGCACCAATGCCTAAGAAACCACTTTTTTCTTCTAATACTTTATATGTAAGTTCATCAACATTGCAGCCTTTATCATTTGCTGCTTCTTTTAAAGTTTCCTCTAAATTTTTAGCTGTATAAGTCTTTAGCATCTTATTTACCTACCTTATTCTTATTTTGAATTTTATCAATAAATACATATTGAACAAGTAATGTTCTAATAATAATAACCAATGAACTGATGATCCAGTAGATGGTCATACCAGTTGGCCACATAATTGATAATACCAAGATAGGGATCATCATATAATACATCATGTTACCCATAGGATTCTTAGTTTCATCAGGTTTACGATGATGTTTAGCAGCTTCTTTTTTAGCCTTTTGTTTTGTAATGAACATTGGCAATTGCATTGATAAGAAATACAATACAGCCATGATTAGGAATACTACTAGATACATAAATTCACCACTAGTAATTCCTTCCCAAGGAGTTCTTTCAAAACTTAATACTGTACCAAAGATACTCATACTACCGGTAGCTACAGCGCTTGATCTTTGTACAGCTTGGTAAATCGCAATAATAATAGGGAATTGGATGAAAGAAGCAACTAAAGTACCAAATGGATTGATATTATACTTCTTATATAGATTTTGCATTTCTTGCGCTTGACGCATTCTACTTGCATCATCCGTTTTTCCTTCATATTTCTTTTGAATACGATTCATTTCTGGTTGAATCAATTGCATTTGTTGAGAAGCAATAGTAGATCTAAGTGTTAATACTAATACTAAAGCTTGAACAACAAAGGTAACAGTAGCGATACCACCAGCAACCCCAATTCTTGGAGATAAATAGTTTATAGCTTGTGCTAAAGGATAAACAAATAAAGCATTGAACCAACTTTCTGATTCAAAGACATCGGTAAATGTCATCTCTGTAGTAATTTGAACAATTTTGCCATTATCATCTACTGGTGCACTACATCCACTCAATAAAAATAAAGCTCCAATAACCAGTAGAAGAATTAACAACTTTTTACGATTTGTTTTCATTAATATTCTCCTATTTTTTAATACACTATATAATTGTAACTTTTTTAAGTATTTTTTCCAATGTTTTTTTATTTATCGCATAATTATTATCTAAAAAATGCTTTTTTGTTATAACGATGATATCAAAAGGATAATTCTTTAGATCAATTGATTCTTTTATCATCATTCTTAATTGTCTTTTTATTTTATTTCTTTCAACCGCATTGCCCATTTTTTTAGATACGGATATTCCAACGCGACAATCTTCTTCTTTTTTATTATCATAATATATAACAAAAGTAGAATTGGAAATTGCTTTTTTTAATTTGATAATTTGTTGGAATTCTTCATTTTTTCTAATACGGTGTTGTTTGTCCATATTTTTGTAAAAAAAGTCACCACATGGTGACTTTTTTATGCTGACAATGTCTTTCTACCCTTAGCACGACGTCTAGCTAGGACCTTACGTCCTCCTACGCTGCTCATGCGGGCTCTGAATCCATGCGTCTTTTGGTGTTTTCTTTTGCTCGGTTGAT
>CASEWY010000101.1 GCA_949291625.1 uncultured Bacillota bacterium | reverse complement strand
GAAACAATTAGTAAAATAATGATATGTAATAAAAAACATAATTCTATATATGAAAATAAATATAATATTTGAAATTCATTTGGGAACAATACCAATTTTTGCATATATATGATTGGGAGGTATTGACCATGGAAATACTATCCTATTACACTATAACGGTTCTTTTTAAAATGGATATTGGAATAATTATACAATTAATTATTATTTATCTCATTGTTAAAGAGATAAAGAAAAAAGACTAGTTATTTAGTCAATTTCTAGGTTACAGTGCAATTAGAAAAGAGGAGCAGCAACTCCTCTTTTCATTTTGTTCTGTAACGTTCCTTTTGAACATAAATATTATAGCATATAAATTACTTAAAAATAATAATTAAAACATAATTTGTAATAAAAAACATAATTCAATACATGAAAATAATGACGTAGAAGTTAAGAAATAATATTAAGGAACAATAGAAATATTTGCATATATACAATTGGAGGTATTTAACCATGGAAATACTTTCCGGTTGCACTGTAATAGATTGATTTAAAATGAATGTTGAAATAATTATCGAACTAATTATCTTATATTTCATTGTTAAAGAGATAAAGAAAAAGGACTAGTTAGCTAGTCAATTTCGAGGCTTACAGTGCAATTAGAAAAGAGGAGCAGCAACTCCTCTTTTCATTTACTGTAACAAATCGATTTACACGATTATTATAACATATAAATTCATTGAATGAATAATATTGTAATGAAAAGGGAATCTTATGTGTGAAAAAACATGTAGTATTATAGATTGATCGTGTGCAACTTAACATTATAAATAAGAATTTCTTTTTAAGGGTTATGTGAAATTTATGTGAAAAAATACATTGATAATTGTTTAACAAAGTATTAAAATTGTAATTGAAAAGGGGGAAATTATGAGAAAATTATCTAAAATTATTGTAGCTAGTTTATTGCTTGTTACGACAGCATGTTCATCATCAAGCAGTACAACTGGCACATATACACCTGGTACATATACAGGTGAAGGCCAAGGTTATGGTGGAACAGTTACAGTTACAATTACTACTGATGAAAGTTCAATTACTGAAGTAAGCGTTACTGGTGATAGTGAAACACCTAATGTTGGTGGTGCTCAATTAGAAAATTTAGGTAACGCTATTATGGAAGCTCAAAGTGCTGAAATTGATGTTGTTTCTGGTGCTACATTGACTTCTAATGGTGTTATTGAAGCTGCTCAAGCGGCAATTGATGCTGCTAAGGGTAGTGCAACTACAAACGATGCTGAATTAACTTATACAGCAGGTACTTATACTGGTACAGGTCAAGGTTATAATGGACCTGTTAGCTTAGATGTTACATTTAGCGAAGATGCAATTACAGACATTCAAATCAATACTTCTATTGAAACTGAACATGTAGGTACTCCTGCATTTGATATCATGATTGCAGATGCAATTGCTGCAAATGGTTCTGGTATTGATATGGTTAGTGGTGCTACATTTACTAGCCGTGCTATTAAAGAAGCTTTAAATGATGCAGCTAATCAAGCTGGTGCTACTAATATGGATGCATTTGAAGCTAATACAGTTGCTCATGAAGCTCAAGAAGCAATTGAAGAAACATATGATGTTGTCATCGTTGGTGCTGGTGGTGCTGGTATCATGGCTGGTGCTCAAGCAGCTCAAGATGGCAATACAGTATTAATTATTGAAAAGAACGCTGAAATGGGTGGTAATACTTTAGTTTCTGGTGGACAGTATCAAAGTGTTATGCCATATCTAGTATGGGATCCAGCTAATCCTGATGCTACAACTGGTGAATATAATGGTCAAACTTATGATAAAGTTAAGAGTGATGTTGGACGTATTGCTACATTACAAACAATTATGCAATGGAGCGAAGAACCATTTGATGGTACTATCGATGATGAGCATCCATTTGTTGCTGGCGATATTTCAATGTTAATTAATCGAGGTGTTCATGAAGAATATCTACCTACATTACAAGCTTTAAAACAAGAAATTCAAGCTTATCTAGATTGGGCTGAACCTCAATTAGAGGCTGGTGTTAATGAAAATCAATTAACATTATTCTCTACTGTTAATTTACATATTTTCCAAACTTATTATGGTGGTTTAAGACCAAACGCTGAACATACTGAATGGGTATATGGTGATTATGATTTAGTTAGTCAATTCATTACTGATGGTCAAGAAGTTAAACCTTGGCTTGAATCTATGGGTGCTGAATTTGATAATGCTGCTCAATCTACTTTAATTGGTGCGTTGTGGCAACGTGAAAATCGACAATTACAATCTGTTATTGATGGCGAAACATATGCTGGTAACTGGGGTGTTTACTTCATGGCACCATATACAGAATTAATCAATGCTAATGAAGCTAATAAGATTATGATGCGTACTACAGCAGAAAGCTTGATTACTGATGAAAATGGTCGAGTAACAGGTGTTAATGCAACTATGTATGATGGTACTCCTGTAACAGCACATGCAACAAAAGGTGTTATCTTAGCTACTGGTGGTTTTGCAGCAAATATTAGTGAAGTGCTAGAAACAAATGATTACTGGAGTAGCGAATATCTAACTGATTCAATTGGTACTACTAACCGTAACTCTATGCAAGGTGATGGTATCCGTATGGCACAAGAAGTTGGTGCTGATGTTACTGGTATGGAATTTACTCAATTAATGCCATTAGGCTGGGTTGATGGTGGTAACTTAGCATTCGGTGGTGGTGAAGATGCAATCTATTTGAATCCAACTACTGGTTTACGTTATGTTGATGAAACAAGCGAACGTGACGTATTAAGTGAACAAGCATTTGAAAATGGTATTGAAATGAATGGCGTTAAGGGTGTATTCGTTGAATTATCTAATCCATCTGCAGTAATTCCAGGCTTAACAATGTATGATGGATCTAGTCAAACTGTTGAAGGACGTATGTACTTTGGAACTCCAGAAGAATTATCAGCTATATTAGCAGAAAATGGTATTGAAATTAGTGCAGAACAATTGACAGAAGCAATTACTTCTTATGATAACTATGTAATGGGTGTTACTGATGAAATTGATGTTCCTAAAGCAGGTTATCGTAGTTTAATCGGAACTGCAACACAAAATGAAGATGGTTCTTATGATAGTTCTACTTATGAAATTGGCACAGTTCGTATGCGTTTCATGGCTCCATCTACTCACCATACAATGGGTGGTTTAGTTGTTGATACTAATCGTCATGTACTTGATGCAGATGGAAATGTTATTGAAGGTTTATATGCTGCTGGAGAAATTACTGGTGGTATCCATGGCGGTAACCGTTTAGGTGGTAATGCAATCGTTGAAATTATCGTTTCTGGACGTACTGCTGCTCAAGCAATTAATGCTGACAATCAATAATAATTCAATTAATTAATAAAAAACAGTCTTTCAATTTCGAAAGGCTGTTTTCTAATGCTTTGCTATGAAAAAAATTTAGTATATAATAACAATAGGTGATGAAAGTGACACAACAAAAGAAAGTTATAAAAAAGAAAAAGAAAAAATTAACTCCTGTAGTTAAATTATTTTGTTTAACTATAATCGGTATTTCTGCATATTTGTTTTATCTTTCATTTAAAGAAATATATACTACAGCTCAATTAAAACAAAGTGTATCTCAAGCTGAAGATAAATTACAAGAAGTAACTGATGAAAATACATATTTAGTTAGTCAAAGAGATAAATTAGAAGATCCTGATTATGTGCAAAGTTATGCGCGTAGTAATTATATGTTAACTAAAGATGGAGAAAATATTTATTATTTACCTTCAAGTGACAAATAAGAAATTGCAGTATAGTTAAATGCTATACTGTTTTTTATTAATAAAAAGGGGTGTATTAGATGTTTGAGGATATATTCCAAAGGAAAAAAGTGAACATAGAAAAACTTGAATTATTTGGTTTTGTGCATCAAGATGATTGGATTTATAAATGTGAAATCATGGATGGTGAGTTTATTTTAACAGTTCGCATAGATAAAAATGGCAATGTTGATACAAATTTATTAGAAGTTGGGACAAATGAACCATATGTTCTTTATAAGACAAATGCTTCAGGCACATTTATAGGTGATGTACGCAATGCTATAGAAGCGGTATTGATAGAAATTGGGGAGTCTTGTTTTGAAGTTGCATCTTTTAAGACATCACAAGCCCAAATGTTGATAGAGTATGTTCGCAACACTTATGGAGATGAGTTGGAATTTCTATGGCAAAAATTTCCTGATTATGCAGTATGGCGAAGAAAGGATAATAAAAAATGGTATGCAGTTATTCTAACAATACCTAAAAATAAACTTGGATTAAAATCTAATGAACTTGTAGAAATTATTGATTTAAGAATAGAACCAGATAAAATGAAAGAAATTCTACAAAACGAACATTATTATCCTGGTTGGCATATGAATAAAAAAAGTTGGTATACCATAATATTAGATGATGGTATACCAGATGATGAAATTTGTAGACAACTGGATGAAAGTTATCATCTAGCCAAGAAATGAACTAAGACTAATTTATTTTTGTTATTAGGATTGATTCTTGTATTAGATTGATTGCCAAAATTAATTTTTGAGATATTGCAATAAATTTGGGTAAACTAAGCTTAATTGGATAATATAAGCTTGCTTTCTCTTTTAATATTTTATGTGATTGTGTTATGTTTATATCATTAAATGTGTTTTCCAATCCGTTGGAAAATTCATTGAGGCAAGATTGATTATATCGATATTATTTTTAATCAACTTAGCAAAAGCATCTACAAATGCTATCCACTCTTCATCAGAAGCTTTCAGATATTTCATTGCCATTAAGATTTGGTACAATCCATTATGTGTTGGTGCAGGTGTAATTTTATCTACATCGAGAATTTCTGGTGCAGTGTGAATGGTTCTATTG
>CASEWY010000100.1 GCA_949291625.1 uncultured Bacillota bacterium | reverse complement strand
CCCTTCAAACAACATAAAGCATAATAACTACGTTGCGATGATCTACAATGTACATAAACAGGAATATCTTTAGGTATTTCCTTCATTCTATCGCGCAACTTAGATAAAGGAATATTATGCGCATTTTTTAGATGTCCTAATTTAAATTCATTTTCTTCACGTACATCGACTATATATGCATTATTTTCTACTAATGAACGAACCTCATCAACATGCACTTGTCTAGAATCGCCATATAAAATATTCAAACCTACTAATGCAGCCATGTTGGTAACATCTTTTGCAGTAGAAAATACTGGTGAATAACATAATTCTAGTTCTTTTAAATCTTCTAAAGTTCCATGCATTCTAATTAAAGTCGCTATAACATCAACTCTTTTGGTCACATCACCTTTACCAATTGCTTGCGCTCCAAGGATAAATCCTGTAGGAACTTCGAAAACTAATTTAAATGCCATATAATGCGCATCTGGCATTAATCCTACTTTATCATTTGGAAATATTAAAACACTATCATAATTATAACCAGCAGCTTTAGCACTTTTTTCACTTAAACCTGTACACGCTGCATTTTGTTCAAAAATTCTTATACAACTAGAACCAATAAATCCCTGTTCATTATGATTTTTACCATACATATGATCAGCTGCAGCTCTAGCTTGTCTTTGTGCAGGTCCAGCCAAAGCTAAACGTCCAGCTTTATGCATTAAAGCATTATATCCTTCTATCACATCGCCAACAGCATATATATCTGAATCACTTGTTTGATAATTATGATTTACCCAAATACCACGTGTTTCACCTATTTTAAGTCCAGCATCAACAGCTAATTTGGTACTAGGTGCTACGCCAATTGCCATCACTACAATATCAGCAGGTAAATTAACTAACTCATCATTTTCTTTTACAATAATTTTTTTATTCCCAATTTCATTTAACATAGCATTTAAATGCAAATCAATACCATTATCATCAATTTCCTTATGTAATATTTGTGCCATATCATAATCAAAAGGTGCCATAACTTGATTTAAGCCTTCTACTAAAGTTACATTCTTACCTACTAATTTAATATTTTCCGCAGCTTCTAAACCAATAAATCCTCCACCAATAACCGCAACATTTTGTACATCTTCACTATCAATTGCTGCTTTAAGTTTTTCAATATCAACAACATTTCTTATTACATAAACATTATCCCTATCGATTCCTTTAATACTCTTTGGCAATATTGGCTCAGCTCCTGGTGCTAAAACTAATTTATCATAGCTTTCAACATATGTTTTATTATTACTATGATCTAATACATGTACACACTTATTTTCTCTATCTATCTTAATAACCTCACTAAGTGTTCGTACATCTATATCATGTTGCCTATCAAAAGCCTCAGGACTCATCAATACCAAAGATGAACTATTTTTAATTGTTTCACTTAAATGATATGGCAAACTACAATTTGAAAATGAAACATGTGGACCTTTTTCAAAAATAACTATCTCAGCTTTAGCATCCAATCTTCTAACTCTTGAGGCAACGCTAGCACCACCAGCAACCCCTCCAACAACTACTAATTTCATTATATTTCTCCTTTACTTTTTTTCATTTTATCATTGTGCTTTTATGCTGTAAACCATTACGCTCAATCATAAAAAAGTCAACCATTTTAGATTGACTATATTAAATAGCTAATACATGCATAGCTATAGTAAAATAAATCACTAAAGCCAATGCATCAACTATTGTAGTTAATAAAGGTGAAGCCATTAAAGCAGGATCTAACTTCAAAGCTTTAGCTCCCAAAGGCAATAAACAACCTAAGGATTTAGAAATTATAACTACACAAAGAATTGTAATCGCGATAACTATAGCTAACATAATATTATTATATTGAATTGCTACTCTAATTCCATTAACAATTCCCAATATCGTACCACATATTAAAGCTACTCTAATTTCTTTCCACCAAACTTTAAAAATATCTTTAACATTTATATCATTAGTAGCCAATCCACGAATAATCAAAGTACTAGCTTGGCTACCACTATTTCCTCCAGTATCCATTAACATAGGAATAAAACTAACTAAAATTGGCACTGAAGCAAAGGCTTCTTCATAATGAGTTAATATCGCACCTGTAAAAGTAGCGGACAACATTAAAAATAACAACCAAACAATTCGATGCTTAGCATGTTCCCAAACTGAAGTTTTAAAATAAGAATCATCACTAGGTTCCAAACCACCCATGATTTCAAAATCTTCAGCCGTCTCTTCATGCATTACATCAATAACATCATCAATTGTAACAATTCCCACCAAACGATTTTCTTGATCAACAACAGGCATTGCTAAAAAATCATATTTATCAAATGTTTTAGCTACATCTTCTTGATCATCTAAAGTATGAAGCTTAATTACACTTTTTTCCATTATATCTTCAATTAAATCTTCATATTTACTCAATAATAATTCTTTAACTGTCACAACACCCATTAAATGACGCTTAGCATCTATAACATAACAAGTATAAATAGTTTCCGTATCTTTTCCAACTTTACGTATACGATCAAAACTATCTTTAACCGTCATATCCATTTTTAAGTCAACAAATTCTGTAGTCATAATACTACCAGCACTATCCTCAGGATATTTCAATAATTCATTAATATCTTTTCTTTGTTGAGGATCTATATTAGCTAATATTTTTTTAACTAATACTGCTGGCATCTCACTAATCAAATCAGCTGCATCATCTGCATATAAGTTATTGATAATTTCCGTGACTTCTTTTTCCTTTAAAAGCTTAATTAGTCGCTCCTGAGTATCATTTTCCATTCTACTAAAAACATCAGCAGCCACGTCTTTATCAAGCAAACGATATACTAAAGCTCCATCTTCTCCTGGTAATTCATCGATAATATCAGAAATATCAGCTTCATTTAAGGCTTGCAAATAACCCTTTAATTGGGCAAATTGCTTCTTTTCAATAAATTCTAAAATCTTCTCTTTCATTTTCATCGCTTCCTTTCATCAAATAATTAATTTTAAGAAGCGTTGAATCTAGTAAGCATATTAAAGGCCCATCATCCAACGCACATATATGATCACACTGCATAAACGAGCCCCCTTTCTTTTTACTTCCTCAAATATTTTATACTATTTTTTGCAAAAAGAAAACTTACTAATTGTTTTATATATGTAAACTTTTTTAATTTTTAATGATATAATTAACTAGCTAATGAAGATGTACCCAAGAGGCTGAAGGGGTTGGCTTGGAAAGCTAATAGGTCATTAACGTGGCGCGAGGGTTCAAATCCCTCCATCTTCGCCATTGGAGTGGTATCGAAGTGGTCATAACGAGAGCGACTCGAAATCGTTTGATCGAGTAATATCGATCCGTGGGTTCGAATCCCACCCACTCCGCCAAGAATTACTATGTCTGCAAAAAATTACTGGCAGACTTTTTTTATTTCTAAATTATCCTTTAACAAAATATCTTTAACTTCTTCTACACTAATCACATCACAATCTACCATTTTGGATAAAACTACTTCCATACGCTTTTGAGCTAACTTTGGATTAGTATCTAAACCATATATCGATGGAGCATTCGGTAAACCAGCTAACATTATGGCTTCATAATCATTTAATTCAGAAGGTAATTTTCCAAAATAACCTGTAGCTGCATCATAAATTCCATAATATCCATCCCCAAAATAAATTGTATTTACATAAATCTCAAATAATTCTTCTTTAGAACAATATTTTTCCAAGTCTATAGCCATAAATATTTCTGCAAACTTTCTTTCTATTTTCTTTTCTTGCGTAAAATATTGATTTTTAGCTATCTGTTGGGTAATAGTACTTCCCCCTTCAACAAAAGACATGGCTTTAATATCATTAAAAAGAGCTCGACCAATCGCAATCAAATCCACTCCATTATGATATTCAAATCTTTTATCTTCGGCCGAAATTACAGCATCTATATAAATCGACGGTAATTCTTCATATTCAACATAATTTTCATTACTTTGAATAGTTGATACCATTATAGAAATAGGATATGCTTTTATAGCTTCTTTATACATGGAATATCCTTTAATCCCAAATATAGAAAAAATAGCTAAAATAATACAAAATATAATTATTAAAAAACAAAATACAATTTTCTTTATAAAACTTCTTATTTTATGATTCATAACAACTTTTACAAATCCTCCTTTTATAATATTTTTATCTATTAGATATTTATATAAAAATTATAAAAAGGATTATTTACAAAGAAATATCATTGTTTCTTAAAAAATCATTACATTTAATTAAAAAATTACATATAAGCAAAAAATACTCCTAATTTTCACTTTAGTTAAAAACTAACTAATGAAAATAAGGAGGATTTTTACTATATTATTATGAAAAAAAAGAAGGCCTAAGCCTTCTTAGAAAACTATTTAATGATTTCTGTAATATTACCAGAACCAACAGTTCTACCACCTTCACGGATAGAGAACTTAGTACCTTGTTCGATAGCGATTGGGCAGATTAATTCAACTGTCATTTCAACGTTATCACCAGGCATTACCATGTCAGTTCCTTCAGGTAATGTAATAACACCAGTTACGTCAGTAGTACGGAAGTAGAATTGAGGACGGTAGTTACTTACGAATGGAGTATGACGTCCACCTTCTTCTTTAGTTAATACGTAAACTTGAGCTTTGAAGTTTGTATGAGGAGTAACTGTACCAGGTTTAGCTAATACTTGTCCACGTTCAACTTCATCACGGTTAACACCACGTAATAATGCACCGATGTTATCTCCAGCTACAGCGAAGTCTAATAATTTACGGAACATTTCGATACCAGTAACAACTGTTTTCTTAGTTGGACGGATACCAACGATTTCAACTTCTTCATTTAATTTTAATTGACCACGTTCTACACGTCCTGTAGCAACTGTACCACGACCAGTGATTGTGAATACGTCTTCTACAGCCATTAAGAATGGTTTGTCTAATTCATGAGTAGGAGTTGGGATCCAAGTATCAACAGCATCCATTAATTCATCAATTTTAGCTTCCCAAGCAGGATCGCCTTCTAATGCTTTTAATGCAGAACCACGAATGATTGGAGTATCATCACCGTCGAAACCATATTCATTTAATAATTCACGAACTTCCATTTCAACTAAGTCGATTAATTCTTCATCATCAACCATGTCGCATTTATTTAAGAATACAACCATCTTAGGAACACCAACTTGACGAGCAAGTAAGATATGTTCACGAGTTTGAGGCATTGGTCCATCAGTAGCAGCAACTACTAGGATAGCACCATCCATTTGAGCAGCACCAGTGATCATGTTTTTGATATAGTCAGCATGTCCTGGGCAGTCAACGTGTGCATAGTGACGTTTTTTAGTTTTGTACTCAACGTGTGCAGTATTGATTGTAATACCACGTTCTTTTTCTTCTGGAGCACCATCGATTTGGTCGTAAGCTTTAGCTTCTGCCAAACCAGATTTTGCTAAGTGATTTGTGATAGCAGCTGTTAAAGTTGTTTTACCATGGTCAACGTGT
>CASEWY010000099.1 GCA_949291625.1 uncultured Bacillota bacterium | reverse complement strand
GCAAGTTTATGGGGAAGTTGTTTAGGTGGTTATCAGCTTCCTTATTATGATAAGTTTACACATTTTGCTAGTGGTGTTGTGATATGTGAAATGATCTTTCTGCTTTATAAACATTATTTAAGACATGATCATAGAAAATCATTGATGTTTATTTTTTTGAATGCGGTGAATGCAAGTGTTGCATTGCTTTGGGAATTTTATGAATATGCTTTACTTGTTTTCTTTCAATATGATGCGATTAAACATTTTTCAACAGGTGTTCATGATACGATCACGGATATGCTAGTGGCAGTGATTGGAGGTCTTATTTTATCTATATATCTGATACATTATGATCAAAGTGAAAAAAATCATTTCTTTGTTTCACTGGAAAGAAAAATTCATAAGATGAATCATTAACCATAGGAAGTTCTTTTAGAATTATAAGAGCTTCTTTTCTATTGTTCGTATATATGGAAGAATATGTTCGTAATTATGAATATCATAAAAAGTATTTTATTTTTTACTAAAAATACATTGACAAACGTCGGGGGAGGGGGTTATAATAAAGCTGTACAAAATAGCGAATACAATTCGCAAATACGGATAAGAGAGGAGAGAGAAATATGGGGTTATCCGAAGCTGCAACTGAGAAGTTGCTTGTGATTGCTGATAAGATTAGTAATCAAAAACACATGAGCTCAATTAAGAATGCTTTTACAACTTTGATGCCTGTCATTATTACAGGGGCATTCTGTACGCTTGTGACAAATGTAATTTGTTCTACAACAACTGATGGTATTTCTCTTGCTAAAGTGCCAGGTATGGCATGGCTGGAAGTACTTTCACCAATCTTTAGTGCTGCTAACTATGCAACATTAAACTTTTTTACAGTAGGGGCTGTTATTCTTATTGGTCTAGAATTAGGTAAAAAGAATGGTATTAATACTTATGCACCTGCTATTGTCGCATTATGTTCATTCGTCGCTTGTTGTCCAACATTTGTTAATTTTACTTTAGAAGATGGAAGCATTATACAAGTTGCCGATGTATTAGGAAAAGATTATACAGCTGCTAAGGGATTGTTCTTAGGTATGGTTATTGCCATGTTATCAGTAGAATTATTCTCTTGGATTGTTAAATCTGGTAAATTAAAAATTAATATGCCTGATACAGTACCACCAAATGTTTCAAATTCATTTAACGTATTATTCCCAGTTATGTTGACAATCATCGTATGTTCATCAGTTAACTTTGGAATTAATCAATTAACTGGTATGACTTTATATGACATTATTTATACAATGTTACAAAAACCATTGGAAGCAGTTATGCAAGGTCTACCTGGATTATTAATCTTGATGTTAGTTGCACAATTATTCTGGGTTATTGGTATTCATGGTAATCAGATTATTAAACCAGTACGTGAACCATTATTAAATGCAGCTATTATAGCTAATACTGATATGGTTAACTCTGGAATCACTGATCCAAGTCAATTAAATATCATTAATATGTCTTATTGGGATGTATATATGTCAATGGGTGGTTCAGGTGTAACTATTGGTTTAATTGTAGCTATTTTCCTTTTCTGTAAACGTGAAGATTATAAATCAGTTGCAAAATTGTCATTAGCTCCTGGTATTTTCAATATCAATGAAACAATGACATTTGGTTTACCAATTATGTTAAACCCAATTTTAGCAATTCCATTTATTATTACA
>CASEWY010000098.1 GCA_949291625.1 uncultured Bacillota bacterium | reverse complement strand
AATCGATGATGATATGCTAAAAAATGAAATGCCTATTATCTTCTCTACTTGTCTATTAGATAATATTCCAAAACTTGCTAGTAATCCAATTATCGAAGAATTACCTTTTAAAAAGGTAGAACAAGATTATTTAAATATGTTTGATAAATTATATAAATAGCGCTATTTTTCAATAGCGCTATAAATTTAATCAAAAACATTTAAAGTCTCAACTTCATTAGCAAACATTACCTTAATATCACCTTCAAGCACATGACTAAGATCATCATGTTTTCTAGCATCAATAAATGTAACTTTTCTATTATTATTGCTAAAAACTAATAAGGCACAATCAAAACTTTTATCTACTGCATATTTTCTAGGCAAGAATATCACTTTTTCTAAAGCTTTTTCAACTAATAAATTTTCCCTAGAATCCATACCTTTTAAATGATCTAAGGCAATTGATGGAACAAAGAATACCATTCTACCACCTTCATTTAATAAGGCATATAAATATTCAATATTATGCCATAAGCTTGCACTTTGCATGAATATTTCTTCATTTATTGGACATGATTTTTTATCATAAGCAAACTTATGCATGTCACCAAAGACATAATCATATTTTCCACCATAGTAGTCATTGACAATATCAAGTTCTTTGATATCACTATCTCTATCACAAAGTTTAAGTTGTGTCGTTGTAAGGATGGTAGTTAAAACACTAGGAGCAAAACCCTTTAATTGAAATTTATTATTAGCTCTTCTTAAAAACATATCATTTTGACAGCTACAATCTAATAAAATATATTTATTATTATCAGTAACTAAAAAATTATAAGCTAAATCATAAACTTCATTTAATTCTTTATAATCTTTTAATAAAATATCAATTTCTTCAGAAGTAATAATATGCTTATTTTCTATTAATGATAAATAAAATTCCTGAACAAATGGTTTACAATAAATATAATTATAATCAATTAAAGCACCAATAATTTCCTTATCCAAACCATCTTCCATTTCATTAACTATTTCAACTAAGCTAGCTTCAAATAAATCATTATTCACAAAACTAAAAGATTTAATATTATTTTCCATACTAAATTTAGCTAAATAACTTATCATCATAATTTCATAATGAATATGGCGAGGTTTATGACCATATGATTTACTAGTTTTAATAAAGTTAGTGATTATATTTTCCATTTTCTATTCTCCTTACATTATTATACACTTTTTAATATGCCTATTATATGATATCATAGCAAATAACAGGCTAATAATTGCTAATTTTTACAAATATGGAAATTTATATTAAAAGCAAAAGATAAAATTATCTTTTGCT
Source organism: uncultured Bacillota bacterium (assembly GCA_949291625.1). Classification (GTDB taxonomy): domain Bacteria; phylum Bacillota_I; class Bacilli_A; order Erysipelotrichales; family Erysipelotrichaceae; genus JALEVB01. Next base: position 15,446 of record CASEWY010000098.1, on the reverse strand, counting down.
TCAATGATTAGGCACTTAAATGTTTATATAAATCAACTATGATATCAACACATTTATCAATACCGATAATACCACTATTTAAAGAGATATCATAATTATGAATTTCCCCAAATTCATTTTCCGTATAGTAGCGATAATATGCTGCTCTTTTTTTATCTTTTTCCTTAACGCGCTTTAAAGGCTTCTCATCAGTTTCACCATATACTTCCACAATTCTTTGAGCTCTAAAGTCGATATCGGCATGGATAAATACTTTTAAGATATCTGCTCGATCTTTTAAAACATAATCAGCGCAACGTCCAACGATAACACAAGGCCCTTCACTAGCAACCTTAGTGATAATATCGCACTGAATTAACCAAACATAATCTTGAACATTATTACCATGATATAGATGATTAGAAAAAGCATTTAGCAACCAATTATGCTCGCTAACTTCACTTGTCTCTTTAATATAGTTAGCATCTAAACCACTTTCATGCGCAATCTTATTAATGATTTCCTCATCATAACAAGGAATACCTAAAGTACTGGCAATTTGCTTACCTATAGTTCTTCCCCCACTGCCAAACTCACGGCTAATAGTAATTATCATATTTTTCATAAATTTATCCTTCCCTTTATCTATATGATAATACGAAAAGCAATTTTTTTCATTTAAATTTAATTTTTTACTTCAATAATTTCCCCATATTTACGCAAAGCTACCATTGCTTCTACCGCTTGTTCTGCCGTTGGATAAGCACAAATACCATGATCTCTTAATAACATAATCGCATCTTGACATTCTTGACCACCTTGGCATTCCATGACAAATGGTTTATTTAAATGTTTACATTTTTCATATACTTCAATAGCTGCTAAGGCTACCGCATGTACATCAGTAACCGCCGTTGGACAAATTGATCCTAATACTCCAGAAACATTTGGATCACGCATAGCTTGCATGAATGCTCCTTTATATTGGGTAACACTTGCCGTACCACTAATATCTACAGGATTTAATACGGAACCAAACATTGGCATATAAGCTTTTAATCTTGCGGCTAAGCCTGCAGAAATGTCTTTTACTTCTTTTAGTGGCATACCTAAACGATCAAAATGATCACAACTTAATAACCCTGAGCCTCCACCATTAGTAATCATAATGATATTATCATTTTTTAATGGTGGCATAGTACCTAGTGCTAAACTAATATCTAAAAATTGTTGCCAAGTCGTAGCTCTAATTACCCCAGCTTTGGCAAATAATTCATCATAATATTTATCATCATTAGTATTTTCACTAGCGGTATGCGCAAAGGCTGCTTTTACCCCTATTGGACTGCGTCCAACTTTAATAGCTACAATTGGCTTATGAACTTTTTGACATATATCTAAGAATGCTTCAGGACTATCTAATCCTTCAATATATACGGCAATACAACGCGTATTTTCATCATTATCAGCATAGGCTATAAATTCACTAAAGTCTACATCTGCCTTATTGCCTAAGCCTACAAAGAAACTCATACCAAAATGATCTTTTTGAGAAGTACCTAAAGCCGCTAATAAATTAGCTCCTGATTGACTTATTAAAGCTACTGGTCCAACACATGGTAAATAAGGAATAAAACCACAATTAAAATTCATAATTGGAGAACCCATACCAACTAGATTTGGGCCAATAAGTGGTAATTTATGATCACGGCAATATTGGGTCAATTGATCTTGCATATCACCTCGGCCAATCTCTTTAAAGGCACTTGTCGCAATAACTACTATCTTAACTTGTTTAGCTACACAATCTTGTAAAATAGCATATACTAAGTGAGCTGGTACAGCTATGAATGCTAAATCAATTTCATCTTCAATATCACACACTCTTGCATAACATGGTAAACCTGCCACCTTATCACAACGAGGATTAACTGGATATATCTTTCCTTTATAGCCCCATTTATTAAGACCATCTATTACCTTATGTCCTACTTTATTTGGACATCTACTTGCACCAATTACCGCAATACTTTTTGGATTTAAAGCATAGCCCAAATTATCAACTACATAATCACGAACTCTTTGTATCTTCATATTATTCACCACCTTGGCAAGCTTCACCTGCTGGCTTGATAGTAATTAAATTTCCATCTTGTAAAATATCATCGGTAAAGATACATTCTTCCCACATATCTTTATTTGCATCCAATCTAGCAGTCCATCTTCTAAATTGTCGAGGACTATCAGCCTCTAATATCTCTTCAATTTCTGCATAACCATCTAATAAATTTCTAATCTTATTAAGATCAGTAATATCATCATAACAAGTTAAAAGATAATCATAATAAGCATCACTAAATTCAAAAATATTATTAAATTCTGGATGGCTTGCAAATTCATCACAAATTTCTTCCTTGCGATAACTTGCTACATTAGAGAAAATTCTAATCAAATACATATGCATCTTTAAATTAAAAGCCTGATAATTGAAATAAATCATTGGTACCATATATCTTTGATTATCGACAATATGAGCTAAATCATTTTTAATTGTTTCTTCATCTAATAAGCTAAGTTCACTAATTACTTTATAGTTAAACATATCTTTAATACTAGAAACATTATTTAAAATATCAATGATAGCCATATCTATCGCATCAACTTTATCTTGTCTTGCTAAAAAATTAGCCTTTTGTTCATCAGACCATAAATATTGACGATAACTATCTATTGGTGCATCCCACAAATTAACATGCGATTCACGAACATCACGTCTAATAGGACAAACATAAATTGCTTTTACATATTTATTTCGTCTTATAGGTTCTACTACATTACATAATAAATTATCTAAGGTACGCATATGATTTCCACAATAGAAATCAAATTCACCTTCACACAAATAACCTGTACATATTTCATCCTTATTTTGAACCCAATCAATTAAAGCATCTCTAGCTGCTTTTGGCATATCTTCTTGAAGTTTAACTACCCAATAATATAAACCAAAACCCAAAGTAGAAACACTAGAATTCTTAACTAACATAATTAAACGTTCATCATACATACGCTTAATACGTCTAGCTGCTTCTTCTTCACTAATATTTAATTTTTCTTTAATTAATGCCAAATTAAAGACATCAGGTCTAGTTTGATAAAATGATTTCGCAACATTGAATGCTGAAAATTCTTTAGCATCACTACCACATACTCCCGGTTCTTTAAAGCCGTTGCCTCTTGGAGCAAAATGATAATTGCGCATCCAAGCTTGTTGTTCATCAGTACCTAGCAAATACTTTTGGTTGCTCATCGATCTACCTCCCGAAAAAAAGTATAAATGTAAGCGCTATCTTTAATTTAATTATAATCCTAATAAATTAAAAAACAATAAACATAATATGATAAATGTAATAAAATGAATGATGGAGGAAATATCTTTATGAAAATTACTAGCAATCTTCTTAGCGTAGAAAAAATAGCTGAGAGTTACCATATAACTTATAAAAATACTAAGTGGCATACCCTAAATCAAGGGCCAACAATTATTCATAATGACAACAAAAAAGAAATATGTTCATGCTTAAAAGAAGAATATTATCATACCGGTTGTTCTAAGGGGATATTATCTTATTATCCCTCATTTATTACCTATGTTTATATTGAAGAAGCTATGCAAGAACTTCATTTTCAATTAATACCTATAAATGATATTAGCTTTAAAGAAATATTATGGCCTTCCCCTATTGAATTTACTCATCCTAATGGTTATAGTGCAATTCCTTATATGCAAGGAATATTAATTCCTAATAATTATGAATATGATTATCGAAATCTATCATTTGATGGTCAGTTTGCCAGCAATAATGCCTATATGCCCTTTTGGAGTCAATATATAGAAAGTGGTTATGTTTTAATAAATGAAACTTATTGGGATTGTAAATATGGTATAGATCATGATCATAAACAAAATAAAACCAATATCTTTCTTCGTTGGTTACCAACACTTGGTAAATTGGGTTATATACGAAAAGTAAAAATGATCTTTAGTGATAATTTAGATTATGTTAAAGCCGCTAAAATATATCGTCAATATAGTAAAGAAATAGGACTATTTACTTCTTTAAAGACCAAAATGACCAAATTACCAAATATTCAAAAATTAATTGGTGCTCAATTTATTCATTTTGGTATTAAAACCCATATTGATGCTTCATCAGCCTTATATCAAAAAATCGATGATCGTTTAATAACTTTTAATGAACGTTTAAAACAATATGAAAAAATACGCCAAAAAGACCACCATTACTATATACACTTAGATGGATGGTCTCAATATGGTTATGATAATTGTCATCCTGATATCTTACCACCATGTGAAAAAGCTGGAGGATGGCAAGGTCTAAAAGAATTTGTCGATAAAGTAAATGAAAATGGCGATATGATTGCCTTACATGATCAATATCGTGACTACTATTATAAAGCACAAAGCTATGATATCAAAAATACCTTAGAAGATATCAATCATGATCACTATCATCATAATAGATGGGCAGGAGGACATCAAAACTATCTATGCACTAGCTTAGCTAAAGATTATGTAGTAAGAAATTTTAAAGAATTATTAGACCACAACATCCATGTACAAGCAAGCTATCTTGATGTATTTACCTGCAATGAACTAGATGAATGTGCCAATATATTGCATCCTATGACTAGAAAGGAATGCGCTTATTATCGCAATAGTTGCTTCAATTATTTAACCAGTCTAAATATTATAAGCAGCTCTGAAGAATGCAATGATTTCGCCATTAAAAATCTAACATTCTCACATTATGGCCCATATGAATTCATGTTACATGATCCAAATAATCATAAGCGTATGGGCATTCCCATTCCTTTATTTAACCTAGTATATCACGATTGTTTCATCTTACCTTGGCCAATGGAAAAATATAAAGAAGATATGATGTTATATGCTTTATTAAATGGTGGAGCTCCATATTTACTTAGAGAAGGTGCTTATCCTAATGTAGATGGATCTTTTAAAACACAAGCAATCGATCCTAAAATACATCAAGAGCGCTGTGATATCGTCGCTAATTTTCATAAGGAAGTAGCCCTTGAAGAAATGATTGAACATAAAATTTTAGATGATGAAGGTAAGATTCAATATGCTAAGTATGCTAATGGAATAAGCATTACTATCAATCTAAATGATAATACTTATATGTTAAATAATTAGTCAAATTTTAATAAATGTATAATCTTTAAAAAACATATTACATTTATATGAAATCTCATATATAATTTAATTAAAGAGAGGCACTTTTTATGACACGCAGAGAATTAAAAAAGAATGCTAAAGAATTAATTCGTCCAAACATGGCAATCCTAGCCTTTATCACCTTATTATTCATCTTATGTAATTATTTTATTAATGATACTGAAAACTTACTTACTTCTATATGCTTTATGATTCTGTCATCATTTGTAACTATCATGATGACTAATGCAACTTTGCAAATTTCTAAAGGAATAAATCCTGACTTTAAAACTATTACTAATGATTTTGTCATTCCAGCTTTAAAACAAATAGTAGCTGACTTAATCATCTATGCTATAGCCATAATTTTAAGTTTTGTTGTTTCTTTCATTTTTGCTTTAAATGCTGTAAATAATATTTCATTATTAAATAATCAAAATTATATGCTAATACTGATTTATTTAACCTTTGGCATTACAATTTTAACTTCAATCTTAAGCATTTTCTTTACCTTTGTACCATTTATTGCCCTAGAAGAACCAGAGCTAGGAGTAATTGCTACAATTAAGAAAAGTTTCAAAATGCTTAAAGGTCACTTCTGGCAATTAATTACCTTAAATTTATCATTTTTCTGGTGGCTGGTACTTTCAGTTTGTACCTTTGGTTTAGCTTTATTCTATGTATATCCATATATATCTCAAGCTAAAGCCTTGTTTTACAAACAAATTAAAAATGGTCAACTAATCTAAAAGCCCCATATGGGCTTTTTTTGATTCAATAAAAGGAGGTAGCATATGAATCCTATTAAAAAAATATATTGTCGTACCTTTCAAACAGCTTTTAAAATTGCGATACCTTTTTTGCCATATCGTAAGCCTAAATTAATTCATAGTATTGCTAAACTACCGGAAACAATTGCTAAAGATGCTAAAGAAAATGTCAAACGTGTTCTTTTAGTAACGGATAAAGGCATTAGAAAAGCAGGTTTAGATAAAGAAATTATTGATACTTTGATTGCACAAGGTATTGAAGTCACGATATATGATCGCACCCAACCAAACCCAACCATTCGCAACATTGAAGAAGGTGCAGCCATTTATCAATTAAAAAGATGTCAAATGATTATTGCCTTGGGTGGAGGTTCACCAATCGATTGTGCAAAAGGTATAGGTGCTCGCATTGCTCGTCCTCACAAACCAATCAATAAGATGAAAGGCGTTTTAAAAGTATTAAAACCTATTCCCCCACTAATCGCCATTCCAACTACTGCTGGAACTGGAAGTGAATGTACTTTAGCGGCGGTAATAAGTGATCCTGAGCATCAACAAAAATATCCAATCAATGATTTTGTTTTAATTCCTCGTTATGCGCTATTAGATCCTAAGATGACGATGACTTTACCACCATTTCTAACCGCAACTACTGGCTTAGATGCTTTAACTCATGCTGTAGAAGCCTATATTGGTAATTCTACTACCAAGGATACAAGAAAAGAAAGTTTAAAGGCTATATCTTTAATATTTGCCAATATTGAAAAAGCCTACGATAATCCAACTGATTTAGAAGCAAGAAAAAATATGGCAAATGCTGCTTATCTAGCCGGTTTAGCCTTTACTAAATCTTATGTTGGTTATGTGCATGCGATTGCTCATTCTTTAGGTGGTTTCTATCAAATTGCCCATGGTCATGCCAACGCCGTAATTTTACCAATAATGCTTAAAGCCTATGGTAGTACTATTCACAATAAACTTAAAAAATGTGCTATTGCAGCTAATATAGCTACTGAAGAAACTAATCCAGCAATTGCTGCTCAAGATTTTATTGAAGCAATAGACAGATTAAATGAACGTTTTGCTATACCAACAACCTTCAACAAGATTAAAAAAGAAGATATTCCATTACTAGCAAAACATGCTGATAAAGAAGCTAATCCTCTATATCCTGTACCAGTATTAAAAGACGCAAAAGAATTAGAACCATATTATTATCAATTAATTAACAAGGAGGAAATTTATGGAAGCTAAAGAAATTCATGATATTGTCGTTAAACAAACAGCTTATTTCCGTCAAGGACATACTTTAGATGTTTCAACAAGAATTGATTATCTAAAAAAGTTAAAAGACGAAATTATTAGACAAGAACCAAATATTCATGCAGCACTTTATCAAGATTTAGGAAAGTGCGCAACGGAAAGCTATATGTGTGAAGTAGGCATGGTATTATCCGAATTAAATCATATGATAAAACATGTAAGAAGTTATGCTAGATATCGCTATCATCTAACTCCAATTGCCCAATTTCATGCAACAAGTTATCAAGTACCAAGTCCTTATGGTGTAGTACTTATTATGAGCCCATGGAACTATCCGTTCATGTTAACCCTAGATCCACTAATCGATGCCCTAGCTGCAGGTAATACCGTATGCGTAAAACCAAGTGCATATTCTCCACAAACTAGTGCATTAATTAAAACTATTTTAAATAATGTCTTCCCTGAAGAATATGTTAGTGTCATCACTGGTGGACGTAAAGAAAACCAAGCCTTATTAGATGAAAAATTCGATTATATTTTCTTTACCGGATCACCAAATGTAGGTCATGAAGTAATGGCTAAAGCTAGTATTCATCTAACACCTATCACATTAGAATTAGGTGGAAAATCACCAGTAATTGTCGATGATAGTGCCAATATTAAATTAGCTGCTCGTCGTATCGTATTTGGTAAATATCTAAATGCAGGTCAAACCTGTGTAGCTTGTGATTATCTATATGCTCATGAAAAGATTAAAGATGAATTAGTTAAAGCCATCATCGAAGAAATTAAGATTCAATTCCCTAATCTAGATAAATTTGGCAAGATTATCAACGAAAAACACTTCAATCGTATCTTAGGTCTAATTGATCCAAATAAAGTAGTAATTGGTGGTAATGGTAATCTAGAAACTAGAAAGATTGAACCAACAGTAATGGACAATGTAACTTGGGACGATGCCGTAATGAAAGAAGAAATCTTTGGGCCAATATTACCAATATTAACCTATAACAATCTTGATGATTTAATTAAAATCATCAGTGATCAACCATCACCTTTAGCCCTATATTTCTTCTCTAGAAGAAAAGAAGATATTCGCAAAGTTGAAAGAAGTGTTAGCTTTGGTGGTGGATGTATCAATGATACTATCATCCATCTAGCAACTGCCTATATGCCATTTGGTGGTGTAGGAAACTCTGGTATGGGTCAATATCATGGTAAGACAGGATTTGAAACCTTCTCTCATCTAAAATCTATTGTAAATAAGAAAAACTGGATTGATTTACCTATTAGATATCAACCATATAATGAAACTAAAGATAAACTAATTCGTATCTTCCTTAAATAATTTAAAAGTTCAGCTCACGCTGAACTTTTTTAATCTTCTTTCAAATAAGTACTAAGCAATTTAACCATCTTATCGCTAGCTTTATTCGCAATCATCACTACTTCTTCATGCGAATGTTTACCCGTTCTAATACCTGTAGCCATATTAGTAATACAAGCTAAACCAATTACTTTAATTCCTAAATAATTAGCTACAATGGTCTCAGGAACTGTTGACATGCCCACAACATCTGCACCCATAGTCTTAAGCATTCTAATTTCTGCTTTAGTTTCATAATAAGGGCCTTGAAAAAGCGCATATACTCCTTGTTTAAGCTCAATATTTAAACTTGAAGCAACCCTTTTCATCTTATCGATACTAGCTAAATCATAAGGCTCAGACATATCACAAAATCTAGGTCCTAAACGCTCATCATTTTCCCCAATTAAAGGATTATTTCCAACCGTATTAATAAAATCATCTATCAACATAAGATCACCTGGAGCCATATCTTGATTAATTGCCCCACAAGCATTAGTAATAATCAACTTTTCAATTCCAAGCATCTTACCAACATAAACGGGATAACTAACTTGTTTCATGCTATAACCTTCATAATAATGAAAGCGTCCTTGCAACAATAAAACTTCCTGCTTACCAACCTTACCTGCAATCATTTGATAATTATGACCAACTAGATTACTAGTAGGAAAATATGGTATATCCTTAAATGGAATTACCACCGGTTCTTCTAAAGCTTCAACCACCTTACTTAAACCACTACCTAAGATAATCATAATCTTAGGTCTAATATTAATATGTTCTTTAATATAATTGCTACTTTCTATAATATTATCGTAAAACATCTTCATTCTCCTTCTTTTAAATCATAACATATTTATTGACAAAAATTAACAATTGGTTTACACTATTAACCGTTCACATTATGAACTATTATGGAGGACCTAGATGAATAACCTAAACGGAGAATTATTAGATACCTGGATTAATTTAATAACAAGCATTAATTCTAATCGTCTTACTTCTAAGATGCCACTTAACGATTCCATTATCTTACGTCTTTTATATCAAGCCAAAGATAAACCGATTACTGCTACCTATCTATGTCAAAAATTAGGAATGCAAAAATCACAGATGAATAGAATCTTAGAAAACATGGAAAAACAAAATCTAATTACTCGTGAGCGTTCAATTGATGATAAAAGAAATATCATCATTAAATTAAATACTAAACAAATGGAATTATTCACTCAACAACATCAAGAAATAATTCAATATATAGACAATATTATTAATAAGCTAGGAACTACCAAAACTAAACAAACCATTGAATTATTAAATGAAATAATAAGTATTACTAAAGGAGACCAAAAATGATCAAAATTCTAATTGATTCTAGTGCTGACTTAACACCTCAAGAAATTAGTCAAAAAAAGGTTATCATGATACCTTTACAAGTTACTATCCAAGATAAAACTTATCTAGATGGCATAAATCTAGATCATGATACTTTCTATAACTTTTTAACTTCTTCTGATGAATTTCCTAAAACTTCTCAACCTTCACCTCAAGCTTTTTTAGAAGCTTTTGAAGAAGTTAAAGCAAATAATGATGAACTAATTTGCATTCTTTTATCTAGTGCTTTAAGCGGTACTTATCAAAGTGCTAAACTAGCAAAAGACATGGTAGACTATGATAAAATCTATCTAATTGATTCTTTAAGTGCAGTAAGTGCAATTCGTATCTTATGTGATAAAGCCTTAGAAATGATTGATAATAATATTGATAGTAATACTATCGTCAACACTTTAAATGATTTAAAAGGACGCATTAAAATATTTGCAGCATTAAATACTTTAGACTATCTATCTAAAGGTGGAAGAATTTCTAAAACGGTAGCCACTATTGGCGATTTAACCAATATTAAACCAATTATTACCGTAAATGGAGAAGGAAAAGTAGATATTGCCGGAAAACGCCTAGGAATAAATAAATCTATTAGCTTTATTAAAGAAAAAATAGATAGTTATACCATCGATGAAGCATATCCTATCTATTCTCTATATACTTATGGACAAGACAATTTAAATAAATTAGAACAAAAACTAACTGACAATAATTACAACATAAATACTAAACTACAAGTAGGACCAACCATCGGTTCCCATCTAGGTCCTGAAGCTTTTGGTATATGCTTTGTAACAAAATAGGCGCATATTTTATGCGCTTTTAATTTACAACTTTTTCAAAATCCAATTCATAATCATATAAAAATTTAGCAATTCCCCCCATTAATTCTTGATGATCTTCAGCTCCATCACTAAAAACTACGACAATATAATCATCATTAACTATTCCGCCATCATGATAATATTCATATGCCCATCCACTTTTATGGGCAAATTCAACGTCCAAAGTCATACCACTAGCTAAGGCGCTATCATCTAGACAAGCTAATAAAAGTTCTTTCATTTGTTGACAACTTTCTTGATTAACAACCTTACCATCATTTATCAATTCAAGTAATAAACCAATATCTGAAGCACTAGAAATATTACTATCTCCATCAGTAAAATAATATTCACCTTCTAATAAGCCATGATGAATGAAGGTATTTTCTAAACCTAAATTATTTAGATAATTATTAGTTATCATCGCTCCATTTAAGCCATCACCATCACCTATTAGTCTTAATAAATAATTATATGAAGTATTATCACTATAAGTAATCATTGCCCATAGATATGGATAACATTCTTCTAGAGTTAAATTACCTTTAGATATTTGATAAAATGTTTCTACCATGACACCTATTTTAATGATGGAACAAGGATACATGGTCATATCATTAATAATAAAGGAATTACGACTTTCTAAATCTTTATAATAAACACTAATGGTTACATCTTCATTTTCTCTTATAATATTTTCGATTCCTTCTCGAAGATAAACAACATCCTTTTTAAGTTGTCCATCTTCTAAAAGTAAATTAAAGTCTTTATAAACAATATTTCCATCTTGCATCTTACCTTCTTGATTAAAATAGTAATATTTACCATTCCAATTAATAAGTTCATCTTGAAGCATATGCCCATCTTCATCAAAGTAATAATAATTATTATCAATATTCTTAAGTCCAGTATACATGATTCCATGTTCATAATAATATGTATAATCATCTTCTTGAATAAAACCATGCAAAAAGATATTAACTCCATATCCATACCAACAATAAACTGGATAAGTTAATATTCCAATAACTAAACCGATAATAATAATTTTTATTAACTTTTTAATCATTTTGACTCCTAAATTTGACTTTTATCTTTAAATATGTTTAAATAGCATAACCTTGATATTATGAGAAATTTATTTAGAGATATTAAAATTTATAAAATTTGTTTATGTTTATTAGGAAGTTTTATCCTAGCCTTTGGCTTATATAATATTCATTCATTTGCCAATGTTACTGAAGGTGGCGTACTTGGTTGTACCCTATTATTAGACTATTGGTTTAATATATCCCCTTCTATTTCTGGCATGATTTTTAATTTAATATGTTATTTATTAGGTTGGCATTATCTAGGTAAAAATTTCATCATCTATTCGATAATTGCCTCTTGTGGCTTTTCTTTTAGTTATGCCATATATGAACAATTTCCACGCCTTTGGCCTCAGCTTGCTAATGAACCATTGCTTGCCGCTATCTTAGGTGCCTTATTTGTTGGTATTGGCGTAGGTATTAGTGTTAAAGCTGGTGGAGCACCAGGTGGGGATGATGCTTTAGCAATGGCCTTATCACATCGTTTTAAATTAGAACTTAAAACGGTATATTTAACCAGTGATCTAATTATTTTATTTTTATCTCTATCTTATATTCCTTTAAATAAAATAATTTATTCTTTAATAACTGTTATTTTATCTGGTCAAATAATACAATTAATGCAAAATATTCATCTTCCTAAAAAAATTAATTTTGATAAATAGTTTTATGAGCTTTAATATTCATAAAACTTTTTAATTTTTCAATATCATTATTTAATATTAATTCTTCATCAAAATCAATTTCTTCTAATAATTTAATAGCCAAATCAAATTTACCTACCCAACTAGGATCATGTGCATCTGAACTAACAATAATAGGCACATGATATTTTTGGCATAAACTAAGCATCGTTCGACAATTATCATAACAATTTAAACGATATTTTTCTTTTACTAAGGAACTATTATTAACTTCTAAGGCTACATGATATTCTTTAGCTGCATTTACTAAGCGCTCATAATCTAAAGGAGTTTTGTCATCATCAGGATGAGAAACCATACATACTTTATCATTTTTCATGCAAGATATAAGATTATCAGTATTTTTTGTTTTACCCTGATTAGAATAACATTGACCATGAATTCCCACAATCGCATAATCTAAATAATCAATATATTTTTGTTCTAAAGATAAGTTTCCATCATTCAATACATTTATTTCACAACCATGTAAAATTTCAATATCATCGATAGTACTAGGAATAATTTCTAAATTAAGATAATAAAAAGGATCAATAGTGCCAGGAATACCTGGACCATGTTCACTAATACCAATCATCTTTAAGCCCCTTTTTTAGCTTCATCTACCATTTCTCTTATCGTCCCATAAGCATGGCCGCTTACTATAGTATGCATATGCATATCCGCAATTAACTTTTTCATAACTCTCTCCACTTTTAAATTCATAAGCATAAAAATAAGCTATTATTATGATACAATATAATTAAGAAATTAACATAAAATAATTTATTAAGAGGTACCTTATGCAAGAATTTATTTTAACTATCGACCAAGGTACTACCAGTACCCGCGCAATCATCTTCAACCAAGATGGACAAGCAATTGGCACCGCCCAAAAAGAGATTACCCAATTTTTCCCACATCCTGGTTGGGTTGAACATGATGCAAATGAAATATGGCTACAAACTCTAGCATGTATGTCGGAAGTATTGATTCAAAATCAAATTGATCCTAAGCAAATAAAAGCTATTGGTATAACCAATCAAAGAGAAACAACTGTGGTTTGGGATAAAAATACGGGCATGCCTATATATCATGCCATCGTTTGGCAATCGCGTCAAAGTGATTATATTTGTGATGAGCTTAAAGCTAAAGGTCTAAATGATTGGTTCAAAGATAAAACTGGACTATTAATTGACCCATATTTTTCTTTAACCAAAATAAGATGGATTTTAGATAATGTTAAAGGGGCGCAAGAAAAAGCTGATAATGGCGATTTACTATTTGGTACTATCGACACTTGGTTAGTATATAAACTAACTGGCAATTTAGTGCATGCAACTGATTATTCTAATGCCTCTAGGACTTTAATGTATAATATCTATGAATTAAAATGGGATGAAGAAATTTTATCTTTATTAAATATACCTTCATCAATGTTACCGGAAGTTAAACCTTCTAGTTATATTTATGGTTATACTGCAAAATATCACTTCTTTAATCAAGAAGTACCAATTGCTGGTATTGCTGGTGATCAACAAGCTGCCCTATTTGGTCAAGCATGTTTTGAAAAAGGAATGGCTAAAAATACCTATGGTACTGGTTGTTTCCTATTGATGAATTTAGGAGAAAAACCAATTAAATCATCCCATGGACTTGTTACAACTATTGCTTGGGGCATCGATAATAAAATCTATTATGCTTTAGAAGGAAGTATATTTGTAGCAGGTAGCGCTATTCAATGGTTAAGAGATGGTCTACAAATAATAACTAAAGCCAGTGAATCCGAAGATTTAGCTTTAAAATGCCAAGAAAGTGATGAAGATATCTATGTTGTTCCAGCCTTTGTAGGACTAGGAGCTCCTTATTGGGATGATAAAGCAAGAGGAGCTATCTTTGGTATAACAAGAGGCACAACTAAAAATCATCTAGCTAAAGCTACCCTAGAATCTTTATGTTATCAAACAAAAGATGTTTTAGATACAATGAGTGAAGATACTAATATCTTTTTAAAAAGCTTGAAAGTGGATGGAGGCGCAACCGCCAATAATTATTTAATGCAATTTCAAGCAGATATTTTAAATGTTCCTGTAGAAAGAAGTCGCTTTAAAGAAACAACAGCGTTAGGAGCTTGTTATTTAGCTGGTCTAGCTGTTAACTATTTCCAAGATAAAAAACAAATTTCAAGTCAACATCAAATAGATAAAACTTTTATTCCTAATATGAAAAATAAAAAACGCGAAGAAAAATATAAAGGTTGGAAACATGCCGTAAAATGTTGCCAAAAATATGGACAAAAAGATGAATGATGTAATTATTATTGGTGGAGGCATAATTGGCGCCTTTATCGCTCATGAATTAAGCCGTTACCAACTTAAAATAACCCTATTAGAAAAAGATAATGATGTTGCGAATGAAACAACCATGGCCAATAGTGCCATCATCCATACCGGATATGATCCAAAAGATAATACTTTAAAAGCTAAATTAAATCCCTTAGGACATGATTTATATAAACAAATTTGTAAAAATTTAGATGTCCCATATAAAGAAATAGGTGCCTATGTTGTAGCTTTTGATGATAATGATATTAAAACCTTAGAAGAATTAAAAAATAAGGCCATAAATAGAAATATACCTTATGAAGAATTATATCCTGATACTTTTTTAAAACAAGAACCAAATTTAAATCCCGAAATTAAAAAAGTATTATCCTTTCCAACTACCGCTATTATTGACCCTATGCAAACATGTGTAGCTTTAATAGAAAATGCTATTGTTAATGATTTAAATGTTAAACTCAATCAAGAAGTAAAAG
>CASEWY010000097.1 GCA_949291625.1 uncultured Bacillota bacterium | reverse complement strand
GGATCAAAATCTACTGGAATACCCCAACTAAAACTAGTTCTAGAAACACATAAATCTTGCAATCCAGGAATTATAAAATTATTTAACATCTCATTTTTACGAGATTCTGGTTCAATAAAATGTGGATTTTCTTCAATGTGTTTACGCAAACGATCAGCATATTTACTCATTCTAAAGAAATAAGCCTCTTCCTTAGCAGGATGAACTTCCATTCCACAATCAGGACATTTACCATCAACTAATTGACTAGGAGTATAGAATGCTTCACACTCTTTACAATACATACCCTCATATTCAGATTTATAAATATCCCCTTGTTCATAAAGTTTTTTAAAGATTTTTTGCACTTGTCTTTCATGATAAGGATCAGTAGTACGCATAAACTTATCATAAGAAACATTCATGCAATCAATTTGTTCCTTAAATATTTCACTAGTACGATCAACATATGATTTAGGATCTACACCAGCCTGTTTAGCCTTTTCTTCTATCTTTTGTCCATGTTCATCTGTTCCCGTTTGAAAACGAACATCAAAACCTAACATTCTTTTATATCTAGCAATCGCATCTGCTAAAACAATCTCATATACATTACCAATATGAGGTTTACCAGATGTATAAGCAATCGCTGTTGTTAAATAGTACTTTGGTTTTTCCATTATTAAAACCCCCTGTTATCTCACATATTAGTTTACACTATTTATTCTATTTTTTATAGTTTTTATTATCCACTCATTAATGTAAAATATAAAAATTATTATTTTTTAATAAAATATGTTAAACGCTTACATATAGCTATTTAAGCTACCATCTTCCAACTTGATATTTGACTAACAAGCATAATAATGATATTATTTAATTACATTTAGCATATATTATTAACATAGCTTCACAATTATTAGCCTCGTGTTCTTAAAAAAATGCTGAATCAAAAAGCAAGGAGGCAGCCAAATGAGTACTGGAAAAGTAAAGTGGTTTAATGCTGAAAAAGGTTATGGCTTCATCACTGACGAAGAAGGCAAAGACGTATTTGTTCATTTTTCAGCTATCCAAGCTGATGGCTTCAAAACTCTAGACGAAGGTCAAGAAGTAAGTTTTGATGTTAAAAATGGCGACCGTGGACCACAAGCTACAAATGTTGTTAAACTATAATTTTAACTACAGGCAAAAAACTGTTAACCAACGTTAACAGTTTTTTATTTATTCCTTTGAGCTAAATCTAAATACTTTTGCATATAAACTCTATCATTCATATTCTCATACTGTTTAGCTACCATATAATAATAAACAGCCTTAGCTTGATGATCATCAATAGTATCAATTTTATGCAACAATTCATCAATATGATTTGCCTTTTTATCAATAAAAATATCACACATGATTTTAGCATCCTGATACATTTGATCATTATTTAATTTAGCTATCTCATTTAAATAATAATGACACTTTTCTTTATCTTCTTTTTCCACATAATAATTAAAAGCCAACATCAAGATATTTGCTTCTTGCATTTTACTTTTTCTAAGCTTCATAATTACATTTAATTGATTTTCTGCCAAATCCGCTTTATTTTGCATTAAATAGCTATTTAAACGTACATATTCTACATTAAAACGTGGTAAAAATGCTTTAGTAATCGTATTATTTAATTCTTTATCCAATTTATCAAATTCTTGTTGTTGCAATAACTTTAAAATAACATTAGTCTTCCATTTAACAAATATTATTTGAATTGCCATTAATATGACAAAGGTTAAAACAAAAGTAATTATTACATAACTATTCACTACTAAACGCCTCTTTATCTTTTATTTTGTTTCTTTCTAGCTTTTTCTTTATACAATTCATCATCTGCACTAGCAATCAAATCAACAATTGATTTCATCTTAAATCTATCATATCTACTATAACCTAAACTAACTTCTAGATTATACTTTCCTGGACTTAATTCGCAATAAGTTTTTAAGTTATTATAAATATCATTCTTAAGTTTTTCTATACTATCAAGACTACCTTCAAAAACAATAGAAAACTCATCACCCGCATATCTAGCTAACATACAAGTATATTTACCACAACTCTCTTTTAAAACATTTGCAATTGCTTTAATAGCTTTATCGCCTTCAACATGCCCATAAGTATCATTAATATGCTTCAAATTATCAATATCAATCATAATAAAATAAATTTCATTATTAATAATATTATTCATTTTACCATCAAGATATTGCATCAATTTATCGCGATTATTCAATTTAGTCAAAGAATCAATCGTAATACGCTTATTTTGCATTGATATAAACACTTGAACCATCGCTATAGTCGTACCTAAGCAAATAATAGAAATACCCGTATGAAATGCTTGAATAATACCAAATATCAAAGGAAATATAACAAAGGAACTTAATGATAATAATATTTCCTTTTTCAAATAATATTTTTTATTAAAATATAAGATAAAATTCTTAATACCAATCAATAAGATATATCCATAAGCAAACACCAATACTAAGAAATAATAAGGACCTTTAATGTAATTACCATTAATATCTATATAAAAGAAATAACGAAATTCTAAAGTTAAAAAAGTTATAACAATTAATACCAATGTAGGAATAAAACTCAAATACAATTTCTTACTATTAAACATCCAAGTATTATTCGTTTCACATTCCGAATACATAAAAGCAAAATATCCTACAAAATATGAAGTAATAAAAAAGCCCAAATTAAAAATAGTACTAATCAATTGTGATTCATACCAAACATCATTTTCAAGCAAACCACAAAATAAATCAAAAGCAAAATATAAAATTACTGAAACTATTAAGAAGGTAAATATTCTAGCTGTAATACTTTTATCTAGACTTTTTATATGTACTTTTAATATTAATAACATAATTATGATACAGCTAATATTATTTAATAAATAAGTAAATGCATACATAAATATTCTCCTCCTTATCATTTTAATTTTACTCTAAAATAATAATTGTGAAAATACTATTTAATAAAATTTAACACAAAAAAATAGACCCATTATTTGAGTCTATTCGTTATTAGAAATGTAATTATCCACATGTTTTTCCACGACCATAAATGGTACATTCCCACTATCTAATAAAGCTTGATTAAATGCAGCTTCATCAAATTTATTACCAAGAGCCTTTTGAGCTTCTTCTTTTAAATCAACAATTTGTTTATATCCAGCATAATAAGGAATAAAAGCGCCTGGATCATCTCTTAATTGTTCATATTGTACTTCATATCCCTCATCAGTTAATTGTAAACCAGCTTGCGTAATAAATTCTTTAAATTCCTCTAAATCATAACCATAATAATTAATACCAATATCAGATAATACTAAAATAGCATAAATAATCATTTCATTAGCCTTATATAAAGCTAAATGATTAGAATCAATATCATTTAGATAATCTAAGGCTTCATAAGAAGCATATACGGCATAACCTTCCGTAAATGCTAAATTACTATTCACCTTAGCAAATAAACCATCTCTATTTTGATAATTATAAGCATATTGATACATATGCCCAGGTAAACCTTCATGAGCTAAGGTAACATAATTAGATAAACTACTAATATCTAAACTACTATCTAAAGTATTTACCCTTATTTGTTTAGGTGTACTTTGATCAATGGCAGGAATATTAAAGTATGCTGCTGTACCACTATTCGCAATCAAAGGATTAATTCCAGCAACCTCATAATTTAAATCACCAACACTAGGAAAGTTAGTTTCAATATTATCTTCTAAAAAAGCTAATATTTCTTCATAAGAATTAAAAGATGTATGCATATTTAAATCAAAATTTTCATAGCTATCAGGATTATTTTGCATAATCGTCATCATGACTGTTAGATTATCAACTAATAAATCTTGCATCATTTTTTCTAATTCTTCGACACTAATATCTTTACCAGCTTTATCTTTAACTAATAATTCATAATATGCTTTACCATTAGGTAAATTTGCTAAACCAAGTTCATTATTTATATTACGACTTTTTAAATCATTTAGATAAGTAATAATACCTTGATACATAGCTATAAAACTATTTTGATAAGCATCTTCTATTTGCAAGCGATATTTTTCTTTACTACTATCATCGATGTCCAAACCATCAACTTTATTAATCAATAATTCATAAATAGTACCATTACTATCATCAACGATATTTTGACAATATTCCAACACGCTATCAAAATTAATCATCAAAGTACCACTTTTCGCTTGTTTATCCGTATAAGCTATTACCTTATCTAAATAATCCGGTAAGCTATTAATTAAGGCAATATAATTATTTAAATCATTCTCATCACGAATAACAAAATCTACTAAAGTAGTAACTATGGAACTATAAAAACCACTCATTGGTCCAAATAAACTACCTAGATATTCCATATCATCATCCATATATGCAAGTTGTAAATCTAAATCATATAATAATTGATCATAATTATCTTGATTAGCTGATGATAATAGCTCATAATCAAAGCTCAATAATTCTTCCTTAGTCTTTTCAATAAATTCTTTATCTTCTTGCGTATATTCTACTTCCCCTATATTTACTTCATCACTAGTAAATTCAATACCATAAGCACTAGGATTTTCAAAATATACATGGGTAGATAAATAATCTTGCGAAACAACTTCAATTACATAATCATCTAAAAATTGGGAAAATTCTTCATCTACTTGCGTATCGACTGTAGGTACAACACTACTAACTGTTTCATCTTTAGGCGTGCAACCAACAAATGTAAGTAATAAACTTAAAGCTAATAATAATTTAATTAATCTATTCATTATTCAAACCAGTAATAAATTCACTATGTGGCAAAGTTTCACACCAATCACAGAATGCTTGCCACTCAGGCAAACGATGATTTCTTCTTTGTTTATACATCGTCTTTAATTGACGATAATTAGTTGTCATCTTAGCACAAAGTCTAAATCCTGCTGGATTGGAATATAAAACTTCTAAATACATCTTCTTAGCTTTATCTTCTAGTTCTTTAACATCTTCACCATTTTCTTTTGCTTGTTTAATATTAGCTATCAACTCATTATAAGCATTAACTTTTTCTTTCATGATATCAATCATTCTAGGATCAACATATTCAATATAAGCCTTATCTAAATCAAATTTAGTAATTCTATGCATCGTAGATTGACTACTAATAAAATCCAAGAAATGATATCTTTCAGCCTCAACCCAAGCCTTATTAGTAAAAGTTAAATCAAATTGTACAATGATACCATTCATAAAATTATCATGGCCCTCTCCTTGTTTAGAAGTAGCCAATTTTACTACCGTATTTGTAACTTCATTATTTAATTTAGAAAGATCAGTAGCCATAGGATATTTACTACCTAATACAGCATCTTCAAAACCATAAACCTTAACATTGCTTATTACTTCATTATAATGCATTTTTATCACCCCAACTCATCATATGCTTTCTCATTTTTGCCAACAATTACCAGATTATCAGAATATAATATTGGTCTTTTTACCAACATTCCATCGCTTGCTAGTAACTGTAATTTTTCTTCAAAACTCATCGTAGCTAACTTATCTTTCAAATTTAATTCTCGATATAATTTACCACTTGTATTAAAAAATTTATTAATATCTAATTTACTAAGTTCTACTAATTGCTTTAATAAATCATAATCAGGCTTATCTTCTTTTAGATCTCTTTTGATATAATTTATCTTTTTTTCATCTAAATATCTTAAAGCTTTCTGGCAAGTAGAACACTTACTATAACATAATACTGTATACATACTAACCTCTTTTTATCATCATTGCTAAAATGGCAATATCTGATGGATTAACTCCCGAAATTCTTGAAGCTTGACCAACGGTTCTAGGTCTAACTTGCATTAATTTTTGTTTACCTTCTAAAGATAAATTTTCCATATGTTCATAATCAATATCTTCTGGAATCAAAGTCTTATCCATCTTTTTTAAACGTGCAGCTTCCCTAGCTTCCTTTTCAATATAACCAGCATATTTAACTTCAATATCTACCTGTTTAGCAATTCTTTCTTCAATATCTAAATCCATTGCTTTAGCTAATTCATAAGTTTTAACTAAAGGACGTTTAACTAAATCCAAAGCACTCATCGAATCATTTAAACCATCATAACCTAAGCTAATTAAATATTCATTACCCTTAGACTTAGCACTAACTTTCGTATTAGCCAATAACTCTTTAGTATCTTTAATATTTTGCATCTTTAAACAATAAGCATCATAACGCTCTTTAGAAATAGTACCAATCTTATAGCCCTTTTCAATTAAACGCTGATCAGCATTATCATGACGCAACAATAAACGAAATTCTGCTCTAGAAGTTAATAATCGATAAGGTTCTTTAGTACCTTTAGTAACTAAATCATCGATTAAAACTCCAATATAAGCCTCATCTCTAGATAAGATTAATGGCTCTTTACCATCTAATTTTAAACAAGCATTAATACCCGCAATCAAACCTTGACCAGCCGCCTCTTCATAACCACTTGTGCCATTAATTTGTCCAGCCGTAAATAAATTTTCAATTATTTTAGACTCCAAAGAAGGTTTCATCTGCAAAGGATCAATCGCATCATACTCAATCGCATAAGCATATTTTTTAATAATACAATTTTCAAGTCCTACTAAACTATGAACCATCCTCTCTTGAACTTCTCTAGGTAAAGAAGTAGAAAAGCCTTGAACATAAGTAGTATCTAAAGATTCACTCTCTGGTTCCAAGAATAATTGATGACGCTCTTTATCTTGAAATCTTACTAATTTATCTTCAATAGAAGGACAATATCTAGGTCCTACCCCCTTAACTACTCCTGAATACATACTAGAACGATGTAAATTATCCATGATAATTTTATGCGTATTACTATTCGTATATGTCAAATAACAAGGCAACTGCTTATCAAATGGTCTAATACTAGTAGTCGTATCACTAAAACATACAAATTCATCTGTACCAGGTTGTAAAGAAGTTTTAGAAAAATCAATTGAAGAAGTTAATACTCTTGGTGGAGTACCCGTCTTTAAACGGAAAGTCTTTAAACCAGCATCCCTTAAAGATTGTGATAAATTAGGGGTTGTTGGTTCATTATCAGGACCAAAATTAGTAACTTCATCACTAATCATGATATTGCTAGCCATATAAGTACCTGTAGTCAAAATGGTAATTTTACCATAAACCTTATTACCATCATCCATTTCAATACCTAAGATCTTATTATCTTCAATGATACATCTTTGCGCAATTCCTTCTAAAACATCTAGATTATCTTGTTTTAAAATTTCATCTTGCATCATCTTCTTATAAGCAAGTTTATCTGATTGTACTCTTAAGCATTGTACCCCTGGACCCTTAGTAGTATTAAGCATCTTAAATTGTAAAGCTGTCTTATCAGCTGTAATACCCATCTGACCCCCTAAGGCATCAATCTCTTTAACAACAATACCCTTAGCAGGTCCCCCAATTGAAGGATTACAAGGCATCTTACCAATATTCTCAATACTCAAAGTAATCAATAAAGTTTTCTTATGTAATCGCGCACTAATCAAACTAGCTTCTATACCAGCATGACCACCACCCACAACAATCACATCATACATATTTTCCATCTATGTCCTTCTTCCTATAATAAATCATCAAGATTTAAATTCTTATTTTCACATATCAAACAAATCTTTAAATTAAATTTATCTTGCAAATCTTTCTTCAATAATAAAGCATGACCAACCATCATTTCTAACATATTAGGCTCATCAATAATCGCTATATATAATATTAATTTATCGTCATCATAACGATATCCCATATATTTTATATTATTTATAAATTTAATACTACTATCATGCAACAAATGCATCGCTTTACGATTTTGTCTACCACTCAAAATTAAAGCATGTTCAATTATCGTCTGTTTTAAAATATAAATATCTTCATCCTTCTTAAAATTATCGCTAGTATCATTACTAATCATACTAGTCCAAAGATCTAAACCCACTTCATTAGCATATCGTAATACTTTTGCCGTAGCCATCTCATCTTCTTTATCCAAGTAACAATAACTCTCTAATCTTTTAGAAATATATATCCCAATTTCACTTAAGAATAATGGACTTTGAAAAAACGCAACATCATGCAAATACAAACCTGTAAGTTTAGACGGAACAACATTATCCTTATTCAAACGAATAATAGCCTCTTTAAAAGCTTCCTTACTAGCATAGCCATTTTCTTCTTTATAAGTATTCCACATATTATTAAAGCTCATGCTAGTAATCTTGGCTAAATGACCATAACCAACTATCGCTCTTTCCTTTTGATTAGCTAAACGCACATAAAAAAATAAATAATCACCCACATGAAAATTACTAAAACGTTTACTAGGTGAAGGACGCCAAAAATTAATGGTCTTATTACCATTAATACGATGAAATTCAATCATTTGTGCATCACAAATATGTAAAATAGAAGCCATTTCCTTTATTTCTCCTATTTATTATTTTAGCATTTTTTATCACTATCTTGTAAACTATTTATAGATGTTGTTATAATTTAAAAAAGGTGAAATAAATGGACGGAAATAAATTAGCTAAAACTATTACTAAAGCCGGTATTCTTTTAATAGAAAATGGCGCAGAAATCGTAAGGGTCGAAGATACGATGCAAAGAATCGCAAAAGCATATGGCGCTAAAGTAGCGGATGCTTATGCAACTCCAACTTTATTAATAATTTCGATATCGATGCCAGAATCTACTGCCTTATATCATAATATTAAAAGAGTACATATGAAAAATGTTAATCTTGCCAAAATAGATGAAGTAAATACTTTATCTAGGTCAATTACTACTTCTAATTTATCTTTAGATGAACTAGATCAAAATTTAGATAAAATAGCCTTAGAAACAAGTTATCCAACATCAATAATTATCTTAGGAGCGGCTATTTGTGTATTTGGTTTTAGCTTCTTTTTTAAAGGAAATCTTGTAGATGCCATATTCGCATTAATCATTGGTATTATCGTAAAATTTATCTTAGAAATCCTAGTAAAAATAGAATTATCATCCTTTTTCAACAATGCCTTAGGAGGCACAATTATATCCCTATTAGCCATGATATTCGCTAAATACTTTGGTTGTAATCAAGATATTCTAATCATATCTAGCATCATGTTATTAGTACCAGGTCTTTCTATTACTAACGCTATTAGAGACACCGTAAGTGGCGATATTGTAAGTGGCATCGCTAGAGCCACCGAAGCAATATTTGTAGCTGTAGCCATTGCCGTAGGTAGTGGTATTACCTTAGCATTACTAGGAGGTATCATCTAATGTTATCATGTATTTCAGCAGGCATTGCTTCCTTGGGATTTGCCATCATCTTCAATGTACCAAAAAATAAATTACTAGGAGCTAGTCTATGTGGTGCCATCGGTGGATTAGTATATGACATCAGTCTTACTTTAAATAATTCACAATCTTTCAGTCTATTTATAGCCAGTGTAGCCTTAGCAATCACCTCAGAAATTCTAGCCAGAATTATCAAATGCCCAAGCACCATTTTCTCCATCTGTGCTCTAATACCATTAGTACCAGGCGGAGGAATGTATTATACAATGTTAGCAATCATAAACAACGATATCAATAAAGCATTATTAACCGGCATTGACACTATCATCCAAGCCTGCGCCATTGTCATTGGTGTAATTCTAGTATCTAGTATCTTCCACAGCTATAAAAAAATTCAACAATTAAGAAAGGAAAATTATGAAAAGTATTAAACCCGGACGCGGACCATCAACGATTCAAGGAATCGCATCTATTATAATTACCATCTTTGGAATATTTTGGACTATCATGGCCTTCCATTTAGGACTAGGATTTTTCGCCCTATTTGGCATCCTATTTGTGACATTAGGCATTATTATAACTATTTACAATTTTAAAAATGCCACTAGTAAAAATCGCTATTCTACCTTTGATATCACGGAAGAAAATGAGGAAATTGATCCATTGAATAAACATTTTGTTTCAACCACCAATTATTGTCCATATTGTGGTAATAAGATTGAAGATAATTTTGAATTTTGTCCTAATTGTGGCAAAAAAATCCCAAACTAAAGACCAAGAATTAACCCTCTTGGCCTTTTTAATATTTACAATCCATTTTACTGATTGCTAAGATAATGGCTTCAATTCCCAATAGAATTAAATAAGCACTAATAAAATATCGCAATACTTCAGTAGCAAACAAAGGATGAAGCAACATTAATAATCCTAATACTAAACCAATAATATTTACAATTAATGAAAAATAATACATGTTATTTCCAGCAATAAAACGCACATGATTTAAATTAGCTAATCAGGAAATACAATTCGAAATAAACCAAATAGGCAATAAAAATAATATAACTATCATACCCATATTAGGATATGCAATAAGCATAATTCCTGACATCACACTAAATATTCCAGATATTAAAGAAAGTATTGGACCAAAACCAGTAAATCTTTCTATTCTAATATATAGAATTATATCGGAAATACCCATAATTATCGTCGCAATTCCATAAGCAAATACTAAACCACCTAAGGCAATATTCGGATTAACAAAAGCTACAATTCCTAATACTATCAAGGCGATACCAATGATTAATTCTAATCAACCAAATACGGAGCGCCACTTCATTTATTAGCACCTCCATCTAATATATCCATAAATTCTTCACCAGCAATAGTTTCTTTTTCATCAATAGCTTTTTGCGTTTCTGGTGAGCAAGCCAGACTTGTATCTTGACCTAGATATTGATTATTTACTGTTTCCAAAGCTACCATATCAAAATCACTCATACCATAACGGGTAATTATAGCTCTTGCTAATTTAGTAGCTTGCTCAATATCATTAGATGCCCCAGTAGTATAACTACCAAAAACAATCTCTTCAGCAGCTCTACCACCAGTAAATGTCGCAATCTTATTTTCCAGCTCTTCTTTAGTTAATAAATATTTATCACCAGTATCTACTTGCATCGTATATCCTAATGCTCCAGATGTACGTGGATAATCGTAATTTTTTGTACGGGAGCACTATTAGTTTGTTTAGCCGCAACTAAGGCATGACCAATTTCATGATAAGATACAATTAATTTTTCCAAAGTATAATTAGAAAATCAAAAAAATCATAGTAATTTTGGTTATTCACGCTTCAATAAGTTAGATAGCGTTTTCGTGCAAATGAAATATAATAAAAGTAACAATAGAAAGGGATTGATGATATGGCTGGAAATAGTACAAACATCAGCATCCGCATGGACGCAAATTTGAAGGCACAAGCCGACGCCCTGTTTGCGGAACTAGGCATGAATTTATCCACCGCTTTCAATATTTTCGTGCGCCAGTCGCTTCGCGAGGGCGGCATTCCTTTTGAAGTAAAACTGGAAAAGCCCAACAAAGAAACGATTGCAGCCATGTTAGAAGCGGAAAGGATTACAAAAGACCCATCTATAAAGGACTATAACGACCTTGATGAGTTATTTGGCGACCTAAAAAAATGAGGAAAACAAAATACACCATCAAATACACAACTAGTTTTAAGAAGGACTACTAACGGGCAATCAAGCGTGGTTTGAAAATTGAGTTACTGGAGCATGTCGTAGCACTGCTAGCAATGGGCGAACCATTGCCAGAGAAAAACCGCGATCACAATCTGTCTGGCAATTGGATAGGCCATCGAGAATGACACATTCTGCCTGACTGGTTACTCATTTATCACATCAAAGATGATGTGCTAGTTTTAACACTAACCCGCACTGGGTCACATAATGACTTGCTTAGCAAATAAACTCTGTCGCCGTATGGGTAAAACCTGTACGGCGATTTTCTCATTTTTCACGACTGTCCTTTTTAAAAATGAAAACGCTCTATGTAATAACTTGACAATCCATAACAAAAATCATAATTAAGAAGTTATCTGAAACAGATATATTTTTCCATTATTATTAATTTAATCATTTTGTTGTTTAATTTAGTCATTTTTAACAAAATGACTAAATTAAAATATTTTTGACGTAATTAAAAACTGTTGACTCACTTAGCCAACAGCTTAAAAAATAAATTAAACTATTTTTATTTAATTCTTTTATATAAAATAGGAATATCATAACCAAAAGTACGTTTACCATTTACTTCTATTGATTCACTAACTTCTAAAAAATCATATGAAAAACGTTCATATAAAGTAAATTTAACCGTTGGAGCAAACATACTAATGCTTCCCCCTTCCCATATGCCATTATTTAAACTATATAATGCAGGAACAAATTTATTACTAACCTTTAAAGAATTAAAATCTACTTTTTCCATTATTTCATAGGTGAATGTTTGAGAGTCATACCCATTTGGTAAATCATAGGAAGTTAATTTAATCTCATCTTCTTCTTGCGTAAATAGAAATAAATGACTAGAAGCATTAGTCTTGTCATGAATAGTATAATAACTCTCTTCTACCATGAAATATCCTTTAAAATCATCTGGTAAATTTTCTATCTTATCATTACAAATAGTATTGATATGCTTAGCATAAGGGTAATTATTATCTTGTAGTTTTTGAACTTGTTCATGATTATCAAATTTGCCAACTAAAAGTTGCATAAATTCTTCTAAAATATTCATTTTAAATCTCCTTTGTACTTTCTTATTATATACGAAAAAAAGATGCAAAGATAATCATTTGCACCTATAATTTTTTAACAAATAAACATCTAATTGCGTTTAATACCGCTAATATCATTACACCAACATCCGCAAATATAGCTACATACATATTTACTTCACCAAAAGCACCAAGAATCAAACAAGCAAATTTTATAACTAACGCAAATATGATATTTTGATAAACGATATTTATACACTTTTTAGATATTTTAATAGCTTTAGAAATCTTCAATGGATCATCATCCATCAAGACAATATCTGCTGCTTCAATCGCCGCATCACTACCCATAGCCCCCATAGCGATACCAATATCCGCTCTAGATAATACTGGCGCATCATTAATACCATCACCAACAAAGGCTAATCTATCTTTATTACCTTCTTCTTTTAATAATTCTTCTACTTTATTAACTTTATCCTCAGGCAATAATTCACTATATACTTTAGTAATGCCTAAATCACTTGCTACTTTATTTGCAACCCTTGAAGTATCTCCTGTCAACATTATGGTATTAGTAATACCCGCCTTCTTTAATGAAGCAATAGCTTTTTTAGTATTTGGTTTTAAAATATCCGATATAACAATATGTCCAGCATATTCATCATCAATTGCGATATGAATAATCGTACCAATACTATGGCAATTAATATATGGAACATTTAAACTTATCATCAATTTATCATTACCAACCGCAACTTTATGATTATCAACTTTCGCAATAACACCATTACCACTAAGCTCTTGAATATCACTAACCCTAGTTCTATCTATTTCTTTACCATAAGCTCTTTGTAAACTTTTACTAATAGGATGACTAGAAGCACTTTCAGCCAAAGCTGCAAATTCTAAGATCTTTTCATCTTCCAATTGATTATGATGAATCCCATCAACTTCAAATACGCCTTTAGTAAGCGTACCAGTTTTATCAAAAACTATCGTCTTAACTTTAGATAAAGTTTCTAGATAATTTGAACCCTTAATCAAGATACCTTCATTACTAGCTCCCCCAATACCTGCAAAGAAGCTTAAAGGAATACTAATAACTAAAG
Organism: uncultured Bacillota bacterium; assembly: GCA_949291625.1. GTDB lineage: Bacteria > Bacillota_I > Bacilli_A > Erysipelotrichales > Erysipelotrichaceae > JALEVB01. The sequence goes on along the minus strand of CASEWY010000097.1, from coordinate 7,565 downwards.
CACATGGACAACTAATAACTAAGAAAGTCAATGCTCGATATAACCAATCACCCCATTGAGCATCCACTCCCATGATTAACATTCTTACTAATGGAGGAATGATTGCCAAAGCTAATGCACTATAACAAACCGCTGGGGTATATACTTTCGCAAACTTAGAAATAAATCTTTCGGATTTAGATTTTTTCGAACTAGCATTTTCTACTAAATCCAAGATCTTAGAAACTGTAGATTCTCCAAATTCTTTAGTAGTCTTAATCTTTAATAAGCCACTCATATTAATACAACCACTAATAATTTCATCATCTACTTTTACTTCTCTAGGTAAACTTTCACCAGTAAGCGCACTAGTATCTAAACTAGAATCACCCTCAACAACAATACCATCAATTGGTACTTTTTCTCCTGGTTGAACAACAATAATACTACCTATTTCAATTTCATCAGGATCAACTTTCTCAATTTTACCTTCAATTTCAATATTGGCATAATCTGGACGAATATCCATTAATTCACTAATATTCTTGCGACTTTTTCCTACCGCATAACTTTGGAACCATTCACCAATTTGATAAAACAACATAACCGCAATAGCTTCAACATAATCACCATTAGAATAGATTGCTAAAGCCATAGCTCCTACAGTCGCAATAGCCATCAAAAAGTTTTCATCAAAGATTTGCTTATTCATAATACCCTTAAAAGCTTTACTCAAGATATCATGACCAATAATTAAATAATCTATAAAATATAAGATAAATCTTAATATTCTACCAGCTGAAGCAAATAAATAACTATCAAGCATATCAAATGTCGCAATAGAAATACATTGTAAAATAAATAATATACTTGAAGCTATCAATATTCTAACTAACATCTTCTTTTGATGTTTATTCATATCATCTTTTTTAAAAATCAATAAACCTAAAGCAATTAGAATAACTACAATTAATAATAATTTAACTATTATCTCTTGCATAATACTATCCTTTCCAGCTTAAAATTAAAGTTCAATTTCACAATCAGATTCAACTCTTTTACAAGCTTTATAAACTTCTTCCATTACTTCCTTAGCATTATGACCTTCTTCAAATTCCACTGTCATCTTTTGAGTCATAAAGTTAACTACAGCATTTTTAACACCATTTGTTTTACAAGCTGCATCTTCCATCTTATTTGCACAATTTGCACAATCTACTTCAATCTTATAAGTCTTTTTCATAACGTCCTCCTTTATTAAACAATTAAGTAATTGTTTAATCGTTGTAACTGTAGTATAATGCTCCCATAAAAATAAAACAAGGCAATATAAGCACATCCTTCTAAAAAGGATAAAAAGATTTCTAATTGGGACAAAAGGAGGCATTTATATGAGCGATAACCTATTACCACATAAACATAATGATGAAAAGCTAACCAAAAATATAATGAAAGAATTAAAAAATATCGACAAATTTGCCATTATTGCCGACATCTTTAAACAATTACAAGATACCAATAGAGTAAGACTATTTTGGTTACTATGCCATTGTGAAGAATGTGTAATCAACATTTCTGCTCTATTAAATATGTCTAGTCCTGCCGTATCTCATCATCTAAGAATATTAAGAAGTAGTGGACTAATCACTAGCAGAAGAGAAGGAAAAGAAGTATATTACAAAGCAACCGATACCAAACAAAGTAAATTATTACATCAAATGATTGAACAAGTAATTGAAATATCTTGTCCTAATTAATTATGTTAAATACTAAAGATTATTTACTTTTTGATGGTATCAAACTTTCTTATTTATCTAGTGAAAATTATAATCAAAAAATTGCTCAAGAAGATGATGATAATATTTTAATAATTACTTATTGTTATAGTGGTAAAATTGCTTGGAAACTTAATAATAATGATTATATTTATATTGGTCCAAAAGACTTTGCGATAAATTTATTAAAAACTATTAAAAATAAAGAAATAAAATTATTAAATGATAGCTTTGAAGCTTTATCCATCTTCATCAATTTAAACAGCTTTACTAATGATATCCAAAATATTATCGAGATTAAGTCAAATGACATCTATAATAAATTATGCAATAAACCCTTATGTTTTTTTGCAGGCAATGAAAAGACCGAAAGCATTTTCCAATATTTTTATCAAAAGAATGAAACAACATTAAGCTATTATAAAATTAAAACTATCGAATTAATTCTATATTTATATAATACCAATGAATTATCTAAAACATGTCAAAATGAATATCAAGCGGAACAAATAGATATTATTAGACAAATTCATGATCAATTAATAAATAATTTAGATAAAAGAATTACTATTGAAGAATTATCTAAACAATATTTAATTAATCCTACTACTTTAAAATCTTTATTCAAATCAGTATATGGTACCTCCTTGGCTGCACATATTAAGGAACATCGCATGCATCATGCCGCTAAATTATTATTAGAAACCAATAAGAGTATTGCGGAGATTGCTTATACTGTTGGTTATGATAGCCAAAGTAAATTCTCTATAGCTTTTAAAGATTATTTTAAAGTATTACCTAAAGAATATCGTAAAAAATGATAACCTTATTGTGGGTTATCATTTTTAAAATAAAAACTATGCAAAATTATATTCACATAGTTCCTATACTTTTATTATCTTTTAGAATATTCCATATGATATGCCTTTTTCATCAACACCCATATCATATGCTGCTGGATGTTTAGGCAAACCAGGCATGGTCATTATCGCTCCAAGATATACGACAATAAATCCTGCCCCAGCACTTACATTAACATCGCGAACATGGATAGTAAAATCTTTTGGACATCCATAAATCTTTGCATCATCAGTTAATGAATTTGGCGTCTTTGCCATGCATATTGGTAAATTACCATAACCCATAGCAGTAAATTTATTTATCTTTTCTAGAGCTAACTCAGTATATTCAACATCTTTTGCGCCATAAATCTTTTGGGCAATCGTTAAGATTTTATTTTCAATCTTATCATTTTCATCATATAAGAATTTAAAGTTATTTTCTTGATTACATAATTCCATAACTTTATTAGCTAAAGCCATAGTTCCTTTAGAACCATTAGCCCAACCATCAGCTTCTTCTACTGGATGATTATTTTCTTTGCACCAATTTAATAAAGCTTCTACTTCTGCTTTAGTATCTTTAGTAAATTTATTAATTGCGACTACATAAGGTAAACCAAATTGTTTAATAGAATCAATATGTTTAGCTAAATTATCAACACCTTTTAATAAAGCTTCTACATTTTCTTCTTCTAACTTATCTTGTTCAACTCCTCCATGCATCTTTAAAGCACGAACCGTCGCCACAATTACTACACAATTTGGATGTAAACCAGCTTTACGACATTTAATATCTAAGAATTTTTCAGCACCTAAATCTGCTCCAAATCCTGCTTCTGTAACTACATAGTCTGCAAGTTTTAAAGCGGTTTTAGTCGCAACTATTGAATTACAACCATGCGCAATATTTGCAAATGGACCACCATGAATAAATAAAGGGGTCTTTTCTAAAGTTTGAAATAAATTAGGTTTAATAGCTTCCTTCATTATTACACTTAAAGCCCCAGTAATATTTAAATCTTTAATAGTTACTGGTTTATCATCATATGTATAAGCAACTATACATTTACCTACTTTTTCCTCAAAGTCTTTTAAATCTTTACTTAAACAAAGAATAGCCATTATTTCAGTTGCTACAGTTATGACAAAACCATCTTTTCTTTCAACCCCATTAGTCTTTTTATCTTGGGCAATCGTAATACTTCTAAGTGTACGATCATTCATATCTAAGCAACGTTTCCATACTACCTTAGTAGGATCAATATTCAATGGATTATCTTGATAAATACTATTATCTAGAATTGCAGAAACTAAGTTATTAGCTGTAGTAATGGCATGCATATCACCTGTAAAATGCAAGTTGATATCCTCCATTGGTACTACTTGCGAATAACCTCCACCAGTAGCTCCACCCTTTAAACCAAATACTGGTCCTAATGATGGTTCTCTTAGACACCCAATAACTTTTTGATTTAATGCTGCTAATCCATCGATTAAACCTACAGTTGTAGTCGATTTACCTTCACCAGCTTTTGTTGGATTAATTGCGGTTACTAAAATTAACTTACCATCTTTTGCATTAAGATTTAACTTATTAATATCAACTTTAGCCTTATACTTTCCATACATTTCTAAAGCTTCATCAACATTAATTTTATGCGCTATCTTATCAATTGTCTCCATGGTATTTGCTTGTGCAATTCTTAGATCGTTATTCATCATCTCACCCACCTTACATTTCTTTGCGATTTTCCATTGCTTTAATTAAAGACAATTCATCAACATAATCAACATGGCTACCCATTTGTAAACCATGAGCTATTCTTGTTACTTTAACATTTTTATCTTTTAAAATATTTGCAAGATACATTGCAGTAGTCTCACCCTCAAGGGTAGGACTAGTCGCAATAATTACTTCCTTTACACCATCTAAACGCTTTAATAAACCATCGATATTTAAATCTTGCGGCATTATTCCTTTAATACTAGAAATAACCCCATTTAAGACATGATATCTACCATGATATTCTTGAGTCTTTTCCATTGCGATGACATCTTTAAAAGATTGAACAACACAAATAGTAGATGTATCTCTAGTATCATCACTGCAGATATCACATATATCATTCTCTGTATAATTGCCACAAATCTTACATGGATTAATATTGTTTTTTTCATCTATCAACTCTTGATCAAACATTTGAATTTCTTCTTCACTTTTTTCAAGCATCAATAATGCATAGCGTTGCGCACTTTTAGTACCAACACCAGGCAACATCTTAAAACATTCAATCAATGTTTCTAAGCTCTTAGGATACATTAAAATACTCCTGGAATACTAACTCCTGCTGTTACAGCTCCCATTTTTTCTTCACGTTCTTTATTAGCCTTATCATTTGCTTCATTAAAAGCTAAAAGAATCATATCCTGTAACATATCCTTATTTTCTGGACTCAAGATATCTTCTTCAATTTCCACACTAGTTACTTCATGTTTACCATTGATTTTAATACTAACTGGTCCATTTTTACCTTCATATTCTGCTTCATTCAATTCTTTTTCAACTTTAGATACTTTTGATTGCATCTTTTGAGCTTCTCTTAATAATCTTTGTAAATCCATTTTTATTACTCCTTAACTATTTCTATGGCATCGCCAAACAAATCAACTAATTTTTCTTCATTGGTTGGCTCTTTTACTTCATCAAGAATATAGAAAGTAACCTCACTTTCTGATGGTAAAGTATGTTCTTTACTTCTTAGTTTAAAACTTTCTACTAAATGTGCAAACTTTTCATTGCTTAAAGCATAAATCATCTTATTGATACCTAATTTATTTTTAATAAAGACATATAAATCTTTATTCATTTTTTCATCATTGATCATATGTGCTATTGCATCCATCTTAACTCCTAAGATGATACAATCCTTACCACTAGCCATAATCTTCGCATCCATCAATGTTTTAGCATATCGCATATTATCTAAATCACCCATCATCTCTGGTAATCTAGTAAAAGCCTGCATATCTTGACCTTTATTAACTTTATCACATTTCACCAACAATCCCAACAAGAAATCTTCATCATATTCTTTAGTTTCAAGTTCTATCTTTTTAACTTCTTTATTTTCTTCAAGAATATTAGTTTCTATTTTATTTGTGATATTTTCTTGTTTTTTCACAACTATATTTTCTTTATTTATTATTGGTTTACTTTCAACATTTTCATTAAAGACTTCCATCATTTTTAAACAAGCAACTTCAAAATACTTACTAGCATGATCAGTATTACGATAAGCATTTATACTATCCATTAAAATATCAATCATTGCTAAGGCATGTCTACTAGCTATGACTTTACCAAGCTCATTTACTTCATCTTCATTTAATTCATTCAATAAACTAGCATCATTTCCATAGGTATAGATGATGGTCTCTTTAAGAATATCAATCAAATTATTAGTCAATCTTACAATATTGATACCCTTATTATCCATCTGTTCAATATTTAAGATTAATTCTTGAATATTTTTATTAGCGATATCTAATAAGATTTTAATTTTTTGTTTAGTGGTTGTTAAACCATATACTTCATTAATATCTTCAATTGTAATTTGATCATGATTATAAGCAACAAACTGATCTAACATGCTCAAAGAATCTCTTACTCCCCCATCAGCAAGTTTCGCTATCATCCTCAAACTTTCCTCAGTTGCCTTTATTCCTTCTGATTCACAAACATATTTTAATCTTTGATATAAATCTTCATCACTAACTTTTTCAAAATTATATCTTTGACAACGCGATATAATCGTAGGCAATACCTTTTGTGGTTCAGTAGTAGCTAGAATAAAAATAACATGAGCAGGTGGTTCTTCTAATGTTTTTAATAAAGCATTAAATGCCCCAGTTGAAAGCATATGGACCTCATCGATAATATATACTTTATATTTACCTTCCATTGGCGCATATTTAACTTTATCAATTAAATCACGTATATTATCTACACTAGTATTACTTGCTGCATCTATTTCAAATATATCTTGATGTTGATTATCATTAGCATCTATACAATTTTTACACTTTTCACATGGTGCATTAGCTGGATCTTCACAATTTATAGTTTTGGCTAAAATTTTAGCAATACTTGTCTTTCCTGTACCCCTTGGACCACAAAAAAGATAAGCATGAGCTAATTTATTTTCTTTTATAGCATTTTTTAAAGTTTTAACGATATGTTGTTGTCCTACAACATCATCAAAAGTTTTAGGTCGATATGTACGATATAATGCTTTATATCCCATTCTATGTCCACCTTTCATCTTAAATATTATATCAAAAAAAGTAGGTTTTTAATATATATACCTACTATTATTTCTTTATCCTTTTTACTTTAAAAAAACTCTTTAATAAATTTTTAGATTCTTCTTCCATCATACCTTGATAAACTTTAGGATAATGATTTAAATTTTCTATTTTTTCAATTTGTATAACACTATTGGCACTACCACCCTTAGAATCACTTGTAGCATAATATACATTTTTTATTCTAGTTTGAATAATAGCTCCCATACACATCATACAAGGTTCTAAAGTAACATATAAATCACAATCTATTAAATATTTTTCATTTATTTTGTCACATGCTTCTTTTATCGCTAAGATTTCCGCATGAGCTAAACTTAATTTTTTTTGTTCTTTTTGATTGTGTGCTTTAGCTAAGACTATATCATCTTTTACAATTACACAACCTATTGGTACTTCATCTTCTCGATAAGCTAATTTAGCTTCTTCAAAAGCCATTTCCATATATTTTTTATCCATAAGTTCACCTATAAAAAAAGGTACACACAGATAGAGGGTTGTGTGGCTGCTTCCTTCCGGACCTGACCAAGTTATATCCATGTCTGTTGTACCGATAAATATTATATCAAATTATTTATAACAAGCAAATGTTTTTATTTGTTTC
>CASEWY010000096.1 GCA_949291625.1 uncultured Bacillota bacterium | reverse complement strand
GGTTTATATGCTTTAAATACTGAAGGAGAAGTTGATTATTACCATCGTGAATATTCTTCTCCACGTAAAAAAATTGAATTTTATGGCGATTCTTTAACTTGTGGTTATGGTAATTTAGGTGACCCATCAATTAAGATATTTAGAACTCAAGATGAAGATGGTAGTTTAACTTATGCACAAATGCTTGCTGATAAATTAGATTATGATCCAACTTTTGTCTCATGTAGTGGTATAGCTCTTTCAGAAATTTTAGCTCCTTATGGAGTCGATATGATGGATCAATATAATACTGTTGAAGGCTCTATTCCTTACGATATGAGTTTATGTTCTCCTGATATTGTTGTTATGAATTTAGGTAGCAATGACCATGGAGGATATTTAGCTGAAGATATTACTCAAGAAAAAAGAGATGCTGGTATAGAAGAATTCATTAACAACTATTCAATCATTATGGAACCAATCTTTAAGAATAATCCAGATTGTAAAGTTATCTCTGTTTATAATATGTGTCACTCAATCGATAGTGCTTTAATTAAAGCCATTAAGCAAGCAACTGAAAATTTAAATGAGAAATATGGAGAAGGCACAGCTTTTTCTCTTCAACTTATGAACAATCAAACTGGTGCTAATGGACACCCAGACTTAATTGGTCATAGAACAAGCTATGATATTATCTATAAATTTATTGAAAAAGAAGGCTTAAATAAATAAGTGTTTATTTATTAATAATTAGCAATTATTAAGATTTTAAGCCCCTAATATATAACTATCTTAATTTAATAAATATAATAAAAATAACTTAATTTTGTGGAGATATTATGAAAAAATCTAAATTCTTTGTTGTACCATTTTTAATGTTTTTGTGTACCGGATTTTCACTTAGTAAGTTAGATTCTACCTTTAACTTAAAAAGTGTTAATAATTCAGTTTTAAAAGCTAATAGCCGTGTAATTGAAAAATCATTTAACGAGACGACTAAACATGAAACAAATGTTATGTCCCCTGTTTTCATTAATACCTTTATCAATTCTTTAGATGAATTAAAAGGCTATAGTGAAAATGAAGCAACAAGACCTAGTAATATTCTTTTAAGAATTAATAAAGATATTGAATTAGTTAATGAAAGTGGAGAAAGCTTAGGAATTAGTTTTGAAGAAGCTTATGAAACTTACATTAAAGAAAAGATGCTTCCAGTAATTTATTTTGACACAGAAGAAGTTGCTACAGCTTTAAAAACATATTTAGATGAGACTTTCTGTCCATTAGATATGGCAGTATGTTCTTCTGATCCAACTTTATTAAAACAAGTTAGAAATGATGGAAATGGTCAAAAGATTAGAGGAATTTTAGATTATTCAAAAAATAACGAAGCGCCTTTAGTTGATTATGTAAATGTTACTAATTCTTCTTGGGCAACAACTGTAATTTTATCTCAAGAATTCGCTACTGAGGAAAATATACGCTACATCGAATCGCGCTTTAAGTCGGTATGGGTTAATGTTACTGATTATTCAGATATTAATATTGTTCGTTTAGTTACCGATGGAGTTTATGGAATCATTACAGAAAATGTAAGCGAAGCTTTAGATACTTTCAAAGTCTTCGAAAACACTGATAATGCTAAATATAACATGAACCGTGTTCCATTTAATATTGGTCATCGTGGTTTGCCTTATCAAAGTTATGAAAATTCAATGGAAGGCTATCGTATGGCCTATGAAGTGGGGGCTACTCATATTGAAACTGATGTCATGATTACTAAAGATAAAAAGCTAGTAGTCATGCATGATACTGATTTAAGTATTGCTACTAATGGTACTGGTCAAGTTGCTGATAAAACTAGTGATGAATTAAAAGAACTTA
>CASEWY010000095.1 GCA_949291625.1 uncultured Bacillota bacterium | reverse complement strand
ATATATCACATCCATAAAAACATTCGCTAACATCTTGTTTACAATATATTACTCCACTAGTATTAACACTAATACCATGTGAGTTTTTAAACATTGCTTTATCAATATAATGCGGAGTTAGTTCCAAACTATCTCCAGTAGCTTCTTCAAACATACTAGTATAATCACATATTTCATTCTCACTAAACGTGTTCATAGAACCAACAGTAGAATGATAAAACATATGATTACAATCAACAGCATTTAACCAACCTATTTGTATAGCTTCAGCTGTATTAGCATAAGCAAAAGCATATCCACATTGTAAAGCACCTTGAAAATGTTCCCATGCTCCTTGACTATTTCTTAATACTTTAATTTGAGATTTTTGTCCACATAAATTAGTTATATTAAGAATACTATCATTAGTTTCAATAGGAAGATAAAAATCACATTCGCTTACACTATCTAAATTAAGAGCACCGCATAAATCTTTAAGACTAATAATTCTTTCAGGTAATACAACTTCTCCAATACGAGTAGGACTAACATTTCTATTACCACTAAATTTAATCCAAGTACCACGTTTCCAATCAGTATTTTCTCCAGCAGCATTTTCAGTAGCATAAGTATCACAAGCTTCTGTACCTTCAGCTAAATGTTCACCTGTAGTTAAACTGCATATAACATCCTATTCTATAATACCTATGCCGTAACCCCAAATGAGTCTATAATCTTTTAAATAATCATGACCATCACTGGTACAATAATCCATCATATAATCGGGGTCTTTTATAGGTGATGGTTGATATTCAGCATCGTTTTGATTAGTACCAAACGTCGAATAAGCTGCTTCTTTAGCTTCTTCACGGCACTAATCAAACACGGAGTTTTTAGTTTCCTCCGTGTCTAACTGAAATATATATTCGTGTTTTAATTCAGGTAAAGTTAGTGCCATAATTATTATCCTTTAATGGTTAATATATCTTCTTCGTGTCTACTTAATGCATTAGCTACTACTCTTTCATTATTAGCTAACATAGTTTTAATACTTTCAAGATATTCCCCTATTTTATCATCAAGTAAATCATTAACGATTTGAGTTAAGTTATCGTTGCCTTCTCCATTAAAATAGTTATTAAGTATATCGTTAATATTGTCACCAATATAATTTGAAACAGCATTATTAACAATATCTGAGAGATCGTTCTCTTCAAACCATCTATCTATGTAATTGGCAATATCACCTTCAAAATCGTATTGAGATAATTGTTCTTGTACTTCCTATTTAATCTACTCCTATAAATCAATATTATCAAGATATTGATTTATTATAGACTGTAAATCCTAACCTTCTAACCATGCATTAATTACTTCAGTTAATTTCTCATCCGTTAACCATTTTAAGAACAAATTCTCAATTATGTTACTTATCATGTCATCATCAGGTGTGAGTAAACCATAATCAATGTCATTGGCTTGTTCCATCAAATCAGTAACTATCTTAACAATATCATCAATTACTAATTGAAAATCATATTCCTCCCAATTATCAATATTACCATATTTACAATCATCACAACAGAAACAAGTATAACGATAAGTCTTATCTTCATAATATGTTTCTCCACATGAATCCAACATAGGATAATTTTGAATATGCAGGATATTACCTCTATATCTTATAGGACAAAATACCTTATTAGCTGTAGTACTAAAATCAGT
>CASEWY010000094.1 GCA_949291625.1 uncultured Bacillota bacterium | reverse complement strand
AAAGGTATTAAAATTGATAAAAGAAAGATTTTGGATACAGCACCAATAACTTCACTTGGTACAACTATTGTGAAAGTTGAATTATATAAAGATGTTATTGGAGAAATTAAATGTCATTTAAGTGGCGATAATTAATGATAGGAGGAAGTAATGGTTAGAACAATGCCTTGTGCCCTAGAAGCTGAATCTAGCTTATTAGGGACGATCATGCTATATAATAGTGCTCCAAGAATAGCGATCGAGGAAGGATTGCGAGATAGTGATTTTTATCTTGATGCTAATCGCAAAATTTTCGGGGCAATTGTAGATATTTATAATGAAAATAAACCTATCGATATAACAACAGTAGCGACTAGATTGAATGATTTAAATTTGTTGAGTATTGTTGGGGGTACGGATTATTTAGCTAATCTTACCGAAGCGGCTGTAACTAGTGCGAATACAAAAATGTATGTGGATATCATTAAAGATAAAGCATATATGCGAATGATGATTGAAGCTGCCCAAAAGATACTTGATGAAGGTTTTGAAGGTCAAGTTGATATTGATGAATATTTGGATGAAGCAGAAAAAGCTATACTTAATGTTAGTAGAAATCGCAGAACTAGTGAATTTTTAACAGGTGGCGAAGTTATTGATAGAGTTATCGAAAATATTCATAAAATGGAAGATAATCATTCTAATATCACGGGTGTAGCAACTGGACTTAGAGATTTAGATTATGTTACCCATGGTTTTCAACGCTCCGATTTAATTATTTTAGCAGCTAGACCTTCTATGGGTAAAACGGCTTTTGCGCTTAATTTGGCAATGAATATAGCGCAATTGCAAAATAATGAGGCTGTAGCAATCTTTTCTTTGGAAATGCCTGCTGAGCAACTTATTTCGCGTATTTTAAGTGCTAAGAGTCATGTTCCAGGTGATAATCTTAGAACGGGTAGATTAAATAATAATGAGTGGAGTTCTATTAATGAAGCTGCTACAGAATTAAAGAGTTGTAAAATTTTTATTGATGATAAGCCAGGTTCTAGAGTTAATGAGATATTTGCAAAATGTCGTAGATTGCAAAATGAACATGGTTTGTCTTGTGTGCTTATCGACTATATTCAATTGATTAGTGGAAATGGTAAAGCTGGGGATAATCGTCAACAGGAGGTTAGTGATATTTCCCGTGGCTTAAAAGCATTAGCTCGTGAACTTAATGTGCCAGTTATTGCCTTATCACAATTAAGTCGTTCGGTAGAACAAAGAAATGATAAAAGACCAATGCTTAGTGATTTGCGTGAATCTGGTGCCTTGGAACAAGATGCGGATATTGTAATGATGCTTTATCGTGATTCATACTATAATGCAGAAGCTAAGGAAAAAGCTAATGAAACGGGTAATGAAATCATTGAAGTAAACATTGCTAAGCATCGTAATGGCGCTACTAAAGTAGTGGAAATGGCTTTTGAAGCTAAGACTAATGCTTTCTATAATATCGATCATAGTAAGGAGTAGGTAATGAAGAGATTTTTGTCTATATTATTAATGGCTATATTAGCCATCGCAATCACCTTAGCTAGTAATGCTACAAAGATTTTTTCTAATGCTTCTCAAGAAACCGCAGTTGTTTCCTTAGTAAATGATGCGATTATTACTCAACAAATTACTAGTGTTAATGAACAAGAAAAAATGATTTATAAATTATATGATGCTGGTGTTTTGGTTGGTGTATTGGAAGATTTAAGTCCTATTAGGGATGTTTTAGAAAATGTATATGCTGTAGAATTCTCCGAAATATTTCCGGATAAAGATATTTATTTAGGAGAAGACTTATATATAGCACAAGAGTTAAGCTATTATGATTTTGAAGATGTTTCTGATCAAATTGAGGACTATATTCGAAATCGTGATGTTTATACTGTACAAGCATATAGTATAGAATTTTCTAATGAAAATGGTATTTATGCCAATATTTTCGTTGATAATTTAGATATTTATGAAGAAGCTTTGACAGAATATCTAGGATATTTTGTAGATGAAGATGATTTGATGGCTTTGATGAATAATCAAGAGCCAAGTGCATTAACTACTTATGGAACTAGGGATGTTTCTTTTGAAATTGCCCAAACAATTACAACATCCGAAACTTATGCACCAAGTAATCAAGTATTTACGACCAAGGATCAAGTATTAGAATTTTTGGAATATGGTGATAATACGGTGCGTGAATATTATACTGTTCAAGAATTTGATACAGTAGCTGGTGTTGGTTCTAAAAATTATGGTTTAAGTGCAACACAAGTAATGAATATTAATAGTGATATTATCAATAGTGTTGATCAGGTTTTAGAAGTAGGAACCCAATTATGTGTTAGCTATTTTACGCCAGTTATCGATGTTATCGTTTATAAGGAAAATATGAAACGTGAACCAGTATATTCTACTGAAACCTTATATGTTGAAGATCCTACAATTCGAGAAGGTCAAGAGGAAATAAGGCAAGCTGGACAAGCAGGAAGCCAGAACTCCCTATATTTAGAAAGATGGGAGAATGGTATCTTAGTAAGTGGTGAATTGCAAAGTTCAGTTGTAACAATTCAACCAGTACAAGAAATAATTGCGCGAGGTACAATGGTCATTCCTGGTGTTGGTACAGGTACTTTCCGTTGGCCAGTCGATAATCCGATGATTAGTTGTGGATGGGGTTGTTATGCGAGCCATAGAGCTATCGATATTCAAAATATGTATGATCGTTATGGTAGCTTATATGCTGCTGATAGAGGTACAGTCATTGTTAATTCATATCATAGTATCAATGGTTATTATATGATTATTGATCATGGTAATGGTTATCAAACATATTATGGACATATGAGTACTCCTGGTTATTTTGAAGTAGGAGAAACAGTTGATAAAGGTGATGTGATTGGTCAAATTGGTATGACAGGTAAAGCAAGTGGACCGCATGTACACTTCTTTATCTTAGAAAATGGAGAGCGTAGAAATCCTTGTGAAGGTTTTCTACCATGTTATGGATGAGAATATATTCATTAGCTAGTGGGTCTAAAGGCAATTGTTTTATCTTACAATTTGATGATACTTGTTTGATGATTGATTGTGGTACGACACAAAAATATTTGAAGATGGCTAT
>CASEWY010000093.1 GCA_949291625.1 uncultured Bacillota bacterium | reverse complement strand
TTATATATAATTTTGTTTATAAATGATCTTAGAAAATGATAAGGGAAAATACCTGATTCAATAATGATAAATATATTTGAAAATATTAGAAATTGATAATTAATAAATACAGTATCTCAAGCACCTTTTATTGCTTTAATTATAAATAAAAAGTATTTAGCATATAAAAAAAGAAAGATATGAAAAGTTAGTTTGATCAAATATAAGAGTCTATGGCTTTAGACTGTTGCATAAACAACAGAATTATATTATTTGATACATAGATAGATCGATAGTATTTAGAAAAAATTTAGGATAAAAGAAATTAATAGTTTATTTATAACATATACACGGAGGGGAATATGATCATAAAAAAACTATTAATTTTTTTATTGGCAATAATGATGGTATCTTTAACAGTTAGTGCCAAGGAAATAAGCATAATTGATGAAAATAAAACAGGTAGCATTACTTTATATAAATTGATATCCAAAGATGGATCATTTAAAGATGGGACAGGTTATGAACAAAATATTGATGATGTTGGTAATGAACCTCTTGCTGGTGTTATTTTTAAATATTTAAAGGTTGGAGAGATCAAACAAGTTGATAATGATGATAAAGATGTTACTGGTCTATATTATGTATTAAATGAAGATTTTAAGTCTTGGTTAGATGGTAATAATATTAGGGTTAATTATACAACAATTGATAATGTTGAACATGTTAGTGCTGAAAGTGTTAATAAGATAATGAAAGATTTAAGTACTTTAAGTGCTAGTTATGGTAATGATGATGGAACTAATAGTGGTAATGAATTAATAAAGAATTATGTAAATAGTCATGGTACAGCAATGCCTGTTACTGATAGTAATGGTAAAAGTAGCGTTGATGGGTTGAATCTTGGTTTATATTTGATTGCAGAGGTTGGTAATCCTACAAAAGTAAATGATGGTATTAATGCTAATGTAGCAAAAGAGAGCAGACCATTTTTCATTAGTTTACCGATGACAAATTTAACAACGATTGATGATAATACGGCAGGCTCTTTGTGGCAATATGATGTTGTTGCTTATCCTAAAAGTGAAATGATTACTATACGTAAGGATATAATTGCGGAAGATAATGATATAGATGATGGTAAAAATACTAATGGATTAGTACAAAAAACTGATAAGAGTATTGGTAATAATATAACATTTTTATTAACATTGGATGTGCCGATGCTTCAACCAATGAGTGAGGGTATTTCTAATACTAATCGTAAATTTATAATAAAAGATACTTTGAGTGATGGATTAACTATTGATGATTTTAGTGCTGATAATTTTAATGTTACACTTGGCAGTGATGCATATAATGGAAAAGGTAATAGTTTGCTTGAGTATGCTGTAGATTATACAGTAGATACTTTGAGTGATGGTAATGGTTTTATCTTGACTATGACTAAAGATGGTTTAGCTAAATTTGATATTATTAGTGCTGATTCTAAATTGTTTGTAAGATATAAAGCAAGATTAAATAAATTATCTTCTGAAGAAAATGGAAAAATAAAAGAGGAAAAAAATGCATATACTTTGGCTTATGGTACTAGTGTTTCAGCTGATAAAGAATTTTCTTCAAATCAAGATATTAGAGTTTATACTTATGAAATTAATTTGAAAAAGAGCTTTAGTCATGAAGTTGCGGATATTAGTGTTGTTAGTTTTAAGATTGCGTATAAAAAGATGGATGATAAATATCATAATTTAAGATTTGTTAAAGAAAAAGATGGTATTTATCATTTAGAAGATATGGGTGAAAAAGGAATTGAGAATATTAGTCCTGATTCAAATGGTAATTTGATTATTAAAGGTTTAGATGATGGAATTTATGAATTTAAAGAGATTAAAACAATTCCTGGTTTTAATTTATTACGTGATCCTATTTATGTTACTTTAAGCAAGGATTATCCCGAAGATGGTACTTTAAAACAAGCTACAATTCAAAGTAAAAATAATGAAATAATTGAATTAAATCAGGGGTTAGATAGAGGTATAGCCATATTTGAAATAAAGAATAATGAGACTATTAATGCTTTACATACTGGTGGAGAAGGTTGGAGTATTATTTTTGGCTTTATTGGTTTTGGTGTTTTAGCAATTGGTAGTGTATTTGTTTTAAAAGCTAGAAAATCTAAATAATATGAAAAAAAGAAGAGTAAAAAAGTCCGTAATTAGAATATTTGGCAGTATCTTGTTATATATAGGATATATTTTGATTATTATGCCTTTTATATTTGATCAATATTCTAGGATTGGACAGACTGCGCAAATTAAAACATATGATAATTTAATTGAAAATATGGATGATGATATAATTCAAAATCAATTTATATTAAGTCGTAATTACAATGCTAAGTTAAGTGAAAAATATGCAAATGAAATGTATCGTTATTCTTCTACTACGGATTATGATGAAGAATATTTACAATTGCCTCTTGCGGATAATAAACAAATTTGTACACTTATAATTCCTAAAATTAATGTGAATTTACCAGTTGGTCATGGTACACAGGATGATTTATTACAAGTGATGGCTGGACATTTATATGGTACTTCTTTGCCAGTTGGAGGACCTAGTACCCATGGAGTGATAGCGGCTCATTCAGGTCTTAGAAGCAGTGAATTATTTTCTAGGCTTGATGAATTAGTAATAGGTGATGAAATTGATATTTTAGTATTAAATGAGTTGCATACTTATAAGGTGAAAGAAATAAGAGTTGTATTACCTGATGAGTGTGATCAATATATGCAGATAATTCCTAACGAAGATCTTATTACTTTATATACTTGTACACCTTATGGCATCAATACGCATCGTCTTTTGGTACAAGCTGAAAGAGTTGAAGATAAAATTGTTGAGCAGGATAATTCGTTTTTTGTCTTTAGCGATGATAGTATCCCAAAGATAATAATAAGTAGTTTGATAATATTGCCAATAATTTGTTTGATTGTTTTTAATTTATGCATTAAGAAAGGGGCAAAATAAATGAAAAGATTGATTGTTTTTTTGCTTTTTGTTTTTATGATATTTCAGCCAATTACTGTAATGGCGGATGAATTAGTTATAAATGAAAAAGGATCTATAACTATTGAATATTTTGATGATTCTAATAAGGAAATACCTATAGAGGGTTCATCTTGGGCTTTAATTAAAATTGCGGATATTAAAACAATAGAAGATGAGTTTATTGATGGCTATAAAATAATTTCTTTGTTTGATGTTGATATTAATGAAGAAACAACTGCTGAAGAAATATTTGAACTTATGGAATATGAAATGGTTGATGAATCAAATGTTACTTTAAGTGGCAAGACTAAAGATAATATTCCTTTAGATATTTATCATGAAACTACTGATGAAAAGGGAATTGTGAAATTTGAAAATTTAGATTATGGAATTTATTTGGGTGTAGAAACTAAGGCTGCTAGGTATCATTTATTAAGTACTCCTTTTTTAATTAGTATTCCTTTTACAGAAAATGATGGAATAACTTCTAAAGTTGATTTGAATATTATGCCAAAGGGAGTATTGGCAGGTGATTTAACAATTAAAAAAGAAGTCTATGGGAATGCGGTATCAGCTTCAAGTGCATTTGAAATGAAATTGTATTTACCTAAAGGAATATATCGTTATCAATATGCTAGTGGCAAACAGGGATATGTAAAAAATAATGATAGTGTATGGGTAAGTGGAGATGATGCACTTACGATTTATGATGTTCTAGCCCAAGGTGAATATGAAATAGTGGAAATTATGGCTAATAAAGATGGTTATAAGACAGAATATAGAAATGCTAAAGGAAACGTTATAGCTAAGCAAAATAATGAAGCAGTGATTGTTAATAGTAGAAATATTATGGCACCAGTTAATACAGGTGTGGGAAGTGCTTTGTTGCTATGTTTAGGGATTTTTAGCATAACTGGCTTAATTATCTTAATGATATGCATGTTTAAAAAGAAAGGATGTGATTAGATGAGAAAGATAGTTAAATTATTTATATGTATGATCCTTATCATGTCTAATTTTGTAAATGTTTATGCATTAGATGATAATTTAGAGCCTGTTGTAACGGATGAACCGGTTGAGGAAATAATAGAAGATGTTCAACAAGAAGAAATAGTAGAAATTACTCCTTCTTCTTCACCAATTATTGTTGAAGAAGTGAAGGAAATGGAAGAAGATAAAGTGAAAATGTTGATTAATTCTATATCTTTTAGTGAAGCATATTATCGAATGAATAATGGCGAAAATATGATGATATTGATGGGTAATAGTAATGATTTAGAATATCAAAATATGCTTGATAGTTTTAATAGAATATTGGCTAATAGCGATGAAAGATTGAAAGATCATATTATTGTTGTGAATAATATTGATGATATAAATATTATTTCTTCATTTAAAGAACATGCTTATGATGAAAATGATGCAACTAAGATAAAAAAAGCTATTGATGATATCTTAAATGATACTTTTGGAAATTTTATTATTCTTGATATATTTGATACAACGATAACCAAAGTTATTGGTGATAATAATAAGATAGCTGAAGGTTTAACTATAGATGATGTTGTTAGTACTGAACTTGGATTAATGCATAATCGTTTAATAAATCAATTAGCAAATTCTATAACATTAATGAGTGTTAATGGTGTAGATGAAGGGGCTAGATGGGAGTTTTTTGCGAGAAATAATTTACATGAATTTGAAGCTCCAGTTAGTGGTAATTATCTAATTAAATTATGGGGTGCTGATGGTGATTCGGATATGGGTGCTAAAAGTTATGGTTTTAATGAACAAAGTAATCCTCATACTACTGGAATTGGTGGAGGCGGTGGCTATACTGAAGGAATTGTCTACTTACAAGAGGGACAAAAGATATATTTAGCATTAGGTTTTCGAAATGATATGTCAGGGAAGAGGTCATATAATGGTGGTGGTAAAGGATTTGGTGCTAGTTATGGCTATCGTGCAGGAGGTGGAGGAGCTGCTTCTTGTTATTTGAGTGAAAAAGGTAATGGAGAAATTGTTAATTATCAAGATTATCAAGATCAAATCATTATGATTGCTGGAGGTGGCGGAGGAGCTGAAGACTTTTACGCTCCTGCATGGCAAAATTATTATTGTAATAGTAATTCCTGTAGTACATCTTATGGAGGAAATGGGGGAAATAAACCAACAGGAGGATCTAGTAGTGGTGCTATGGGTATTGGTGGGGGTTATCAATTTGGCATTGGTCAAGATTATGGTTCATATGAAAATGCTTCCTCAGGAGCAGGAGGCGGAGGGCTATATGGAGGTAGTGCTGCTAATGATACTTCTTTGGTATTAAGAGGAGGAACTGGTGGAGGAGGTTTAAGTTATTTCAATGAAGATATAGTTATAAATGGTCATATGGAAAATGGTACTAATGTAAATTATCATTGGGAAAATGATGATTATGGTTGGGATGATGGTGAAAATGCTAAAGCTAGTATTGAACTTGTAGAAATTGAAAAATTTCCTTTGACTATTCATTATATCGATATCAATACTAATAAATCAGTGCATGAGGACTATATAGATAATATTAGTTATGGTAATGAATATGAGGTGAAAACGCCTATTATTAAGGGCTATTCTATTGTTGATTTAAATCAAGATGTTATTTCAGGAATTATGCCTAAAGAAGCTTTAGAAATTAATGTTTATTTTGATTATTCCGCTGTTAGAATTAATTATTTAGAAAAAGATAGTGAAAAAGTGTTGTATGAACAATATGAAAAGCGTTATAAAGTAGGGGAATCATATGAAGTTGAATCACCTATTATAGATGGTTATGAACTTTATGATGATATTTCAAATAAAATAGAAGGAATAAAGTCCGAATATGATGAAGAATATAATGTTTATTATGTTCCTAAAATAAAACCTAGTAAGCATATTATTGCGGTTAATGATATAGAAATAAGTAAGGAAGTAAGTGATGCAGGTATCCAATTAAAAAAAGATGATATTGTTACATATGCTCTAAGTTATACTAATAATCGAAAAGTAAATATAAAAGAAAGATTAATAGATAATCTTCCTACTTCATTAGAATATATCGAAGATTCTAGTGATCCTATTTGTTCAAATATTCAAGATAATAGTTTAATATGGGAGATTGAAATACCTGCTGAAACAACAAAGATAATTACTTTTAAGGCAAAAGTAAAAGAAGGTTATGATAGTATTGATAATTGGGATAGAAAAGATCCATTTATAAATTATGAAATAGTTAAATCGGCTAATCCTATAAATGGTAGTCAAGTTGGGTATAATCAAGAAATTACATATTATCTTCAAGTGCAAAATAAAGGTACCAATACAATTAATAATTTATTAGTAGTTGATTCTATACCAGAAAATACGCAATTTGTGACAGCTGATCATAATTATCAAGGTGAATATATTGCGGATAAAAATTATGTTAGGTTTGTTATTGATGAATTGTTACCTGATCAAATAGCTTTATTATCTTTTAAAGTTAAAGTAATTGCGAAAATAGAAGATGATAAGACAATACGTATTGAAAATGTGGCTCATTATGATAATTTTAATGAAAAAATAATTGATAAAAAATATGATGATATTGTATTAAATAATGATAATGTTACTAATAATATTTATCATGAAATCGTTGGAGCTAAGTTAGATACTTATAAAAGTAGTAATCCAATTAATGGGACTATTGTTGATAAAGGTCAAGATATAACTTATGAGATTAAGTTAACTAATAGCGTAAGCGTCAAAATGTACCCATCTATAAATAAAAGCGTTCATCCTGCATAATAATAATGATGATAGGAGGAATAGAAGATGAATGCAAAAAGACGAACAGCAGATGAATGGAAGAAAATCATTGCACAACAAGAAAAATATGAAGGAACAGTAAAAGATTTTTGTGAATCAATTGGTATTTCTACCA
>CASEWY010000092.1 GCA_949291625.1 uncultured Bacillota bacterium | reverse complement strand
AGATAAACTTTATCGGGAGTTTTCTTTTGATAATTTAACTGAAGACAATTTTGATGAACTAGTAAATGAAATAAAGGCTAGTAATAAACTTACTTATAATTATGTGCCTAGTGATACTAAAATTTTAAGTGATGAACCTTTAGTAAAAGATTTTGATCGTGAGGTTGAAGATAAAAAATATAGTGATGAAGAACTCATGGATATTTTGACTAAGGGTAAAGATATTATGATGAAGGAAGATAATATCGTTAATGCGATTACGAATTATCGTGAATATGAAGTGTCTAAATGCTTTATTTCTAAGAATCGTGAATTGACTCAGCATTATGCTTATTATACTTTAATGGCTATGCCTATTTCACGAGATGGTAATAATATGCAAAATGCTTATAAGACCTTAGATGGCATTAAACCTAGCGATTTGTTTGCTAAGTTTGATGATTTATGTAAGGAAAGTGCTGAGGTTGCTAAGATGATGTTGAAGGCAAAACCGGTTGTTCCAGGGGTTTATGATGTTATTACTAGTCCTAGTATCTCAGGGTTGATTGCGCATGAGGCTTTTGGTCATGGCGTTGAGATGGATATGTTTGTTAAAAATCGTGCATTAGCTAAAGATTATGTTGGTAAACAAGTAGCTAGTGAGATTGTTAATATGCATGATGGGGCTGCTAGTGCCGTAAATGTTGCTAGTTATTTCTTTGATGATGATGGTGTATTAGCAAGCGATACTTTAATTATAGAAAATGGTATTTTAAAGACAGGTATTTCTGATGCTTTATCAGCTTCGGTATTGCGTACAACTCCTACAGGAAATGGACGTCGTGAATCTTTTTCTCATAAGGCTTATACACGTATGACTAATACTTTCTTTAGTCCTGGTAAGGATAAACTTGATGATATGATTAAATCTATCGAGCATGGTTATATTCTTTATGATACTAATAATGGTATGGAAGATCCTAAAAACTGGGGTATTCAATGTACTGCTAGTTATGGCTTAGAGATTAAAGATGGTAAATTGACTGGGGAAGTAATTGCACCGGTAATTATTAGTGGTTATGTGCCTGATCTTTTAAAATCTATTAGTATGATTTCTGATGATTTTGAATTATCAGGAACTGGTATGTGTGGTAAAGGCCATAAAGAATGGGTTAGAGTTAGTGATGGTGGCCCATATATGAAAGCAAAGGTGAAATTAGGATGATTGAAAAAATAATTAAAATGCTTGCTAAATATCCGCAAATAAATGATTATCGTTTAGTAAAAACAGATAGTAAATCTCATGAAATCTTTTATATCTTAGATAAAGTTGAAACAGTTAGAAATACTAAGCTTGATGCAACATGTTCAGTTACTATTTATGTTGATCAAAATGATTCAAGAGGACAAGCTAGCTTTGTTATTCATGATAGTTATACAGATGCTCAAATTGAACGAAAGATTGAAGATGCGATTTATCAAAGTAAATTTAGTTTAAATACTTATTTTGCTTTACCTAAGGGTGATAAGCAAGAATTTGCGAATAAATCTAATATTAATAAATATTTAGATAGTGATTTAGTATTTAAAATTGGTGATGCCGTATTTAAAGCAAGTACTTTTAAAGATGGTTGGATTTCTAGTATGGAAGTATTTGTTAAAGAGAATAAGGTTCATATCTTGAATTCTCAAGGTGTAGATTATACATATTATACAAATTCTATTGGTATTGAAGTTATTCCTACTTTTAAAAATGAAAAAGAGGAAATTGAATTATATAATTATCTAGATTATGATAACTTAGATTTAGATAGGATTACTAGTGATACTTATGATTTTTTATGCCAAGCTGAATTAAGAAATCAAGCTTTAAAATATGATGGTCCAAATGAACTTCCTATTTTATTAGAAGATAAAGAAATTATTCAAGTATTGGGTAATTTGATTGATAATCTTGATTATGCAGATGTTTATAATAAGATGGATCTTATGAAGATTGGTGATAAATTCTATGGCGATGGTGATGATATGCCAGATATTAGTTTAGTGCCATATGTTGAAGGTTCAGTTAATAATCGCATGGTTGATGTTGATGGTATTGTTTTAAAAGATACGAAGATTGTTGAAAATAATATTATTTTGACAAATCATGGCTCTAATCAATATGGTTATTATCTAGGCATTGATAAGCCTACAGGTGTATTGCCTAATCTTAAAGTTGAAAAAGGTTCTTATGATATGAGTGAACTTTGTGCTAAACCACATTTAGCTTGCTTGTCGTTTTCTAGTTTCCAATTTGATATTTATAGTGGAAACTTTGGAGGAGAAGTTCGTTTAGCTAAATATTTTGATGGTGAGAAATATATTCCGGTTACTGCTTTGACTATTGGTGGTAATATTCATGAATTAAAAGCTCATATGCGCTTTAGTAAAGAGATGAGTAATATTAAAGGCTATAGTGGTCCAAAAGCTTGCTTGATATCTAATATGAGCGTAAACTAGAAAGTAGCTTAGTGCTACTTTTTTTGTAGGAGATTTTATGAAATCAATTGTTGAACAATCACATGATTTTTTATTGCCATGTTTGCATAAAGGGGCTATTTGTATAGATGCTACCCTAGGTAATGGTAAAGATACGATATTTTTCTTAAATCATAAAGTTAAAAAAGTATATGGTTTTGAAATTCAAGAAGATATATTAAAATTTACTTTAAATATAATTAATAATGATAAATTAATTGGTATATTAGATGGACATGAGAAAATGCTTAATTATGTCAAAGAAGAAATAGATGCGATAATTTTTAATTTTGGGTATTGTCCAGATAGTGATTCTGATATTACTACTTTGCCAGATACTAGTTTAATAGCGGTTAAAAATGCTTTAAATA
Organism: uncultured Bacillota bacterium; assembly: GCA_949291625.1. Lineage (GTDB taxonomy): Bacteria > Bacillota_I > Bacilli_A > Erysipelotrichales > Erysipelotrichaceae > JALEVB01. Next base: position 2,054 of record CASEWY010000092.1, on the reverse strand, counting down.
CCTTGAAACATAAGGGTAGAATGGTATTAGTTATGTATCCTCATGATCAAGGAAGAAAGGAAGCAGAATTAATTGAAGATTATTTAAAACAAGTTGATCATCATTTGTTCTATATTGAAAAAAGTTATCAACTTAATCAAGATAATTCTCCCTATTTAATTCAAATAGAAAAGATAAAATAATCAATGATTGTTGATAACTTTGGTAATTTTTAAATTAACAGTATCATATAAAACTTTAGCATGATTTACTTTTATTAGATTTTCTTCAATAGTTTTTCCAGTTATTTTATCGATAATTGTTCGATAAATTTTATTATTGCGATAGACAATGCCATTTTCTAGAGAAAAGAATTCATCTTTGCATTTAATGTGATATGAATAAGGTAAATGATGATTGCATCTTAATTCACCACATAGATATTTATCAGTAGTATAAGTAATTAATTGGAAGGTATAGGTCGTTTTATTGATAAAACGATAATCTAGATAATTATAAACAATACTAGTGCCGGTACCAAAAGGTACTTGGCGGCCATAATCAGGAAATAGATCAAAATCATCGTGATGATGGTGTTCGATGATTTCTAATGGAGAATGGAGGATCATCCAATGGATGAGATTAGTAAATTGGCACATGCCTCCACCTATTCCTTTTGAAGGGGAATCTTTGGCAATTGTTAAGCCTTCTTTATAGCCTAATTTTGTTGATAGAGGACCTACTAGATGCCAAAAGGAAAATGTTTCATTTGGTTTAATTAATATATTAGTTATTTTTGGAGTAGCAATGCTTAAATTGATGGCTTTATTTTCTTGTAATTGTTGGTCTACATTGCCTAATTGTCTTCTTATTAAAGAATTATGTTTATAAATTATGATTGGTAATTTATCATTGCTTTTTTCTTTAGCAAATTTAACAGAAGAAAATAAATCTTTAATATTTCTTATTAGTATTTCTTTTTGGGTAGAAATTTTATAGGTTAATGGGGATATTTCACAAAATAATTTTCTTTCCATATAGCCTCCTAAAAGTGAAATGCTATAGCTAATAAAAATAAAGTAAAATAATAAAGACAAGAATTAGATAATTGTAATTTCATATTATTTTTATATTTAAAATATAGAAGCATTAAAATGATATCGGAAATAATAAATATCGTACCACCAATTCCTAAAATAATAGTAGATAATGAACTATGGAAGATGGCTAAATTTATGGCTTTAGTTCCCATCAATACGATGACAAAAGTATATAACCAAATGATATAACGATTAAAACCAAAATGAATATCTAATTTTAAAGTCGCAATCTTTAATAGAATTAAAGCAATTATAGCCATAGTAAAATTAAGCCAATTTAATGGAGAATATTCAATCATTACTTTCAATAAGAAGAAATGGGCTAAAAGAAATGATAACATTCCAAGGATAAAATAAATTTTATTTATTTTTTTAAAGGCTAAGAAAATATCACCTAAGAAACAACCTATTAAGGCCATAAGCATCATAATATTAAAGTGATGATTAAATAATAGATAGATTAAGACATAACAAAAACTCGTTATTCCTTTTGTAATAGGGCGATATTTGTTTAATTGTTTGTTGATGGTAGTATATAAAAATATACTAAAACTTAGCCAATAAATTATTATTATCATTTTGCATACCACTTATCTATAATTTAATTGTAAGGGTATTTTAATAGATGTACAAGAAAAAAAGGTTTGAAAAATAATCAAACCTTTATAATAATGTGAAGAATTCTTTTACGGCATCTTCATAATTACCTAAGACAATTAGATGATGATTGCCAATAGGTTCATTTACAAAATATTCCATGCCTTTATCTAGATGTAATTCAATTTGCGTTCTGCAAAGTGCTTCTTCATTTAGATTACGTTTAATGATACCTTTTTGAACAAAATATCTACTCATATCGCCAGCACATTTGAAGATAGTTACTTCCTTTTCAGGAATTTGTCCAGCAACTGCTACTCCTAGACCAGATTCATAGTGGGTCATCAAATGATATTTGCATGGCATATTTAATGGTAG
>CASEWY010000091.1 GCA_949291625.1 uncultured Bacillota bacterium | reverse complement strand
TTGTAACAACTAATATCAATTTTGGCGATTGGGATAATGTTTTTGGAGATCCTGTAATCGCTAATGCCATACTAGACCGTATACTTCATCACGCAAAAGTAATTAGCATTAGCGGTAAATCTTATCGTCTTAAAGATCATTATATTGCAAGTGAAGATAATTCAGCCAAGGATTAAATGCTTCTTTACAAGCACTTATAAAATTATACATTCTTAAATGATCATTTTATTACATTCTTATGTTGACATTTATAATCACATAACCTTCCTTGTATATTTCATACGCATTTGGATCTCTAAGTGACTTCCAATACCTTATGTTCAGTTCATTTTGGATGATCTGACGTATTGTGTTATTCGCAATGATTCCTCTTCTAGCAAAACGATTAAATGCTTGCCGTAAATTTAGCCTCATGAAAAACATTCCTTGTTTCACCTTTTTTTTTACTTTTTCGCAACACTCAACAAATACATGTAAGATCTGTTGAACATATGCAAAACGGCTACTAGTCCATATAAACCTACGGCTTTTGTTATCCTTAAAAAGTACGTCATAAACGATCGGATTTCCTTCTTTATCACAAATTGGATCGCCCTTCTTATGAACAACGATTGCATCTGGATCGCTTGCCTTAGCCAATGCGCCTGTTTTACGGTTCAATAAGAAGTCTCTAGGATATACTCGTTTAACTGTATGCGGATAATATTCACGGTCACAAAAATAGAAGAACAAATAATTACCTTTACCACGTTTCTGATACCATACTGCATATTTCAAACCAATTTCTTTGCCAATTATTTCTTTTGCAAAACGATTAGCTACTTTTAACAGCTCATTTTTTGGCCATTCACCCAATGGCAACAACAGATCCATCGTGATTCCGTATCTTGCTTCATAATTACTATTCTTAAAATTGCGCTTGTTATGCGCATTCTCATATTCATAAAGATCCATGATGAAAACATCAGGCTCTGATGGCATATTGTGGTAAATCAATTGCCCTTTGTGCATTTCAATGAATTGATCGACGTCGCGTACAGTATCCAAACGATATCCAACGTTCACTTTTGCTCCGTTTTGCAATGTATCTCCTATCATGTTTTTTCCTTTCTTTTCGGGGCAAGTTGCCCCAGAACAATTACATATTTCTAATAAATCTTCACAAAACCACCCCTCGATCCCCGTGAGGGGAAGGTACGCAAATCCTTGGTTTGTAAACTCATCAAAGGGTGCTTTGTATTACCATCACAACTTGGTTTCACCAACTTGTTGCTTTGTTTGTTCCTTTTGTGAATTTTTATCTTTTTTTAACTTAAGGTTGCCAGTACGGTTTAACAATCGCCATACGGCTGAATAATTAACCTCCATTATTCTTGCTATTTCGGCAGCCCCGATACCTTGTTGAACATACATCTCAATGATCTTATCCCTCTTTTCTTGTGGAAGTCTGTCGTTCCAGCCTGGAGGATGTTGCCTAACAAGTTCACGAACAAATGGATAAATTCTTTTTTTTGGATAACCCGTCAATTCGCTTATTTCTTGCAAGGTTTTTCCTTCTTTAACCCACTTGATCATCATTTTCCTTAGCGATTTTGGGACTTCAGAATCATTACTTTTATATATATCTGGATGTTCATCTTTCAAATAACGACAAACAATGCTAGAGGTATACCCAATTTCTTCAGCTATCTGTATCCCAGTCATTCCAGATTTATACATCTCAACGATCTTGTTACCGTATTTTTTTATTGACCATTTATCGTTGTAATTATCAAGTTCCTCTACCTTAATATTTAGATTGGTAGCAATCACTTCATCATTGAATCCCGCAGCACGCATAGTCCGTATAGCTCTTCTTATTCGCATGTATAACTCCCTATCTTCTTCATAGCCCAAACAAATCATTCCTCCTCTCTCAAGCAAACAAAAAAAGGCATTAACCAATAACGGTTAATACCCAATTTTCATGTATTGAAAGCATAACCTATCGGTTCATGCCTTTATTCTAAAAGTTTCCGATTGTTGTTAAAAATTCATAGCTATTTAAAGTAATTGCCCCATGAATATTTAGAAAGCTATTAAAACAATTTATAATTGAAAAATCGATAACTAAATTACATAATTGTTCAAAATTATTAAAGCTAGCTTTATTTATATAGCGAAATTGCTTTAAAACTTCTATATTCTTATACAATTTATCATTACTTTCATGATGATTTTGACAAACAAAACCACCCTTGTCTATACTCAAGCCAACAATTTTACTATTATCGCACTCTACACATTTATCTACCATTGGTTTTATTCCTAATTTATCGCAAGCAAATGCCATAAATAAAGCTAACACCAAAAGCTCATGTGACTCTTTTTCTAATAAATCTAAAGCCTTATTTAAATTTATATATAAACCATCTGTGATAATTTCATCTTCTTTACATAGTTTATCACTTAATTCAAGCAAACAATTAAAACATGCAATCTTTAATAAAGAATCTAATATATGATGATGAGACTTTACTAATTCTCCACCTTTAAAACGATGCATCCTAATTATATCTTCATCATCACAAATATAATTATATTCATTTCCTAAAGTACAATAAGCTATACTTTTACTATTAGATTTTTTTGCACCTTTAATTAAAAAACTAACACGTTGATCATCTTCATTAATGCCATTAACGATTAAATCATTATCTCTATAATCAATTTGCTTAAATAAAATTAATTTCATTTTAATCCTCAATATCTATTGGAATATAACCTAATTGTTGTAATTTACTAGTACGATTGCGCCAATTTTTCTCCACTCTAATAAATAACTCTAAATAAATGGTTTCTCCTAACAAACCTTCAATATCTTTTCTAGCATCAATACCAATCTGTTTAATCATCTTTCCTTGCTTACCAATAATGATTCCTTTTTGCGATTCTCTTTCAACTAAAATCATTGCATTTATTAATAGCTTACCCTTCTTTCGGCCCATTCTTTCAATAACTACAGCAATAGAATGAGGTATCTCTTCATCCGTAAGATATAATATTTTTTCTCTAATAAGCTCACAAATTATAAATTGTTCAGGATAATCACAAACTTGATCTTTAGGATAATACATAATTCCATCATGTAAGTAATTTTTAGTAGTTTCTATAAGCTCATCAATATTAAAGCCATCTTTAGCACTTATAGGAAACACTTCATTGAAATTAAATAATTTATTATAGCTCAATAATAAATCCATTGTTTTTTCTTTACTTAAAAGATCTATTTTATTCAATAATAAGAAAACTGGTAACTTAGATTTAGCTAAAATATCTAAAACAAATTGATCACCTTTACCAAATTCTTGGGTTGCATCTAATAAATAATATATTAAATCTACACTTCCTATGGCATTAATAGCTTCTTTATTCATCTGTTGTCCTAAAGCATGATGAGGCTTATGAATACCTGGTGTATCAATAAAAATCATTTGAGCATCATCAGTAGTAAGTATTCCTCTAATTTGATTACGAGTAGTTTGTGCTTTAGGAGATATAATCGCTATTTTTTGTTGTAGCAAATTATTCATCAAAGTACTTTTCCCAGCATTAGGTCGACCAATCAATGCAATAAAACCTGATTTCATTAAACTAAATCCTCACTATTAAATGCCATAGGTAAAAGTTCATTCATGTTTGTTACTAATGTTTCGACTCCATTAGATAACACTATTGGAAGATCCATTGGTATTAATTCCGCCAATACTTGACGACAAATTCCACATGGTGTACCTATGCGCTTTCCATCACTTACAATAGCTATAGCTTCAATATCATCTTTGCGATAGCCATGAGAATAGCAATTAAATATAGCATTTCTTTCGGCACAACTAGTAGCACCAAAAGAAGAATTTTCAATATTAGCTCCTAAAAAATATTTACCGTCTTTAGATTTTACACATGCTCCCACATGATATTTCGAATATGGAGCATAAGCATTTTTCATAGCTTCAAAAGCTTTAGAAATTACATCTTCATACATACTAATATACACCTCCAAAATATTTTAAAAATAATAAAATAGCGATTAATAAACTAATTAAAGCACTAATTAATACGCCTCCAGCACTAATATCTTTAATGGTCCTGATTTTTTCATTATATTCCAAACTATATAAATTACATAAAAATTCAATTGCCGTATTAAAAACTTCACTAACGATAACCATTGCAATGCAAAGTAAGATAATAATCATATCGCCAATACTAAATTTACATATAATTCCAAAT
>CASEWY010000090.1 GCA_949291625.1 uncultured Bacillota bacterium | reverse complement strand
ATATAAAACCTATTGATTTGCCAAGAATGACAAGAAGAAAAAACAAACCCAAACATAAAACTTATATTCCTAAAAGACAAAAAGGTACATCTATTGAAGAGCGCCCTGAAAAAGTTAATTCTAGAGAAGAATTTGGGCATTTGGAAGGTGATTTAGTTGCAGGCCCTAGAGACGGACAAAATGGTGCTTATTTAACGTTATTTAAAGAGAAAAACTAGATTTTATTATATGATCCCTATTTCGTCTAAAACCGCTAAAAAAGTATACATGAAAATTAATAAACTCCACAAATTTTACGGCGATGATTTCACCAAAATTTTTAAATCAATAACATTTGATAATGGTAGTGAATTTTCAAGATGGAAAGATATTGAAATTTAACCTAATACTAATTATCAAAGGACTAAAGTTTATTTTGGTAGACCATATCGTTCCTGCGATAGAGGCTCTAACGAAAACTGTAATCAATTAATTAGATATTTTATAAAAAAAGGAACTGATATTAACACTATTCCTAAAGAAACTACTATTGATATAAATAACAAAATTAATAATAAATAGAGGAAGATACTTAATTATCTTCCTGCAGAGAAACTATTTTTAGATGAACTTAAAGCTTTAGGTATAACAAGTAATACGATTTTTTACAAATTTTAATCCTTATTTCCATTTTCTGCTTTCAATTCAGCATTTTACTTTGCTTAAACAACAGGATATTGATTTCTATGTTCAAAATATGGATGACGTTGAATATTCAGAAATTGGTATGAGATATTTAGAGTCCTGCAATTTAGTTAATCTAGTATCATAAGTTAACTTATTCTTTCATGAAAAAGGATATTCCTTTGCAATATGCGATTGAATATCCTTTTTTCTAGAAATATAAGGTATGGCTATTAGCCAAGATTTCTCACTTACCTATTTATATGTGCTTTTTTCAACCTGGCGCTGAAAGTGAAGAAATAATTAACTTTTTAGAAGATCATAATATGGACTATATCGAAGGTTGCTTATTAGTTGGCCTTAAATTATATGCCAAAAATTAATTATTAAAGTTCTAACCAATAATAAAACAATTATTAGAATTATTATTTTTTCTTCCCAAGAATTTATAATAATTCTTTTTTCTTTTATATAACGAATATTTATTACTACATATAAATAAATAAAAAATGGCAAACTAATCACAAAAACACCATGAGCTTTAAAAGCCCCAATAATATCTAATGATAATAAAGCTAATATCGATTTAGTAATCCCACATCCTGGACAATAAAAACCTGTAAACATATGAAAAAGGCATGGTATACCCACGCCTATTGTTTTAAGCCAAACATAATATAAAATGGCTATAATTACTAATAATAAATTTACTTTTATAACCTTATTCATTTTCAAATTGATTTAATTCATTTTGTAATATAGCATAAGCAACTATACCTAAACCAAATATTCCTAAAACTAAAGATATGATTGCTAATCCACCATTACCATAACCAGAATTAGCTTTAGCCTTATCAATTTTACTACCACTAACATATAACCAATATAAGCCATATATACCACAAGTAATAATCGATAATAAAACAACGACAAAACCACTAAAGCCACTATAATCATCTACTAACTCATTAACATCATTAGCTATCTGCGCTTGCCAATATAAACTAAACAAGCCACAAGTAATAATAGATAAAACAATATATAAGGCTATATTACGTCTTTGCATTTTATTATTCCTCAATCTTTTCTAAATTACCATAGCTAATATCGGTTGGTGTTTCACGGCCAAATAATAGAATTAAAACCGAAGCAATTTGGGTTTGATCATTCATAGCTGAAATCTTACCTTCCATACCTCCAAAAGGCCCAGTAAGAATTCTAACTTCATCACCAACAGTAAAGTTAACATTAACTAATGATTCAACTTTACCAAGTCTTCTTAAAATCGCATCCATCTCATCTTGTGAAACAGGGAAAGGCTTAGCACCTCCACCACTTGATCCAATAAATCCAGTAACTCCTGGGGTATTTCTTACAACATACCAAGCATCATCGGTCATAATCATTTCAACAAATAAATAACCAGGGAAAAGATTATGCATCTTTTCTACTTGTTTGCCATTTTTAATTTCGATTTCTACTTCTTCAGCTACCACAATTCTAAATAAGCAATCTTGGATACCCATAGTTTCCATACGTTTTTCCAGATTCTCTTTAACTCTATTTTCATGGCCAGCATAAGTATTTACCACAAACCATTCTCTTTGATTTTGATTATTTTCGCTCATCTTTTACGCTCCAATTCCAATTAATCTTAAGAATAATGTTACTACAAATTCAAATAAAACAAAAAATACCATAAAAAAGCCCATAAAAATTAAAGCTTCTATTGTCGAATTAGTAAGATCAGACAACTTAGGCCAACGAACACGTTTAGCTTCTTTACTGATACCGCTAATACTAAACCACTTTAACATGCATCATTCCTCCTATTTAGTTTCTTTATGTAAAGTATGACGTCCACACTTCTTACAAAACTTCATTAATTCTAAACGCTCACCTGCGGCGCGTTTATTTCTTTTGGTTGAATAATTGCGGGAAAGACATTCAGTACAAGTCAAAATTACCTTATCTTCTTTTGCCATAATTAAAACAACTCCTTTTTTTACCAAATAACAATATCACAAATCATTTAAAATAGTCAATTTTATTCATTATCAAAGGCCGCTTTTAAATGTTTTTTTACCTTTTGAACCCTATTATCAAAACTTTTACGACTCATATTTAAAGCTTTTGCCGCCCTATCATATTTTTCACCCTTCAAATAATAAATTAAAACTCTACGATCAACTAGACTCATATCATGATAATAACGTTGAAATTTTTCCATGGTCTGTCGATAATCAAAAGCTTCCTTAGGATCATTCATCGGTCTAGGTGAGGCAATAATCTCATAATGATAATGTTCGTTATCTTCACCCACAAAAGCATCCAAATTTAACCCATAATGATTTGCCTTAATACGATTACTATTATAATACCTAAATAAGGTTTTACTCTTATTTACCAAACATGCCTTGATAAAACTAGTAAAAGGACTACCAAGGTCATCGCGATAAGCATCTACACCCTCAAAAATATTAATCATCAGCTCTTGATAAAAATCATCAACATATAATTTTAATACTGGTGATTTTTCAATCAAAATTTTTATACACGATTTAATTAAAGGATCAAAACTAGTAAATAATTGATTCAATGCCCATTCATCTTTTTGATGCACATAATATAATAATTCATATGCATTTATCATTAAACTTCCCCCTTTTATAGTGGAAAGCGTTTGTTGTAAATTTCATATAATAGTACAGCTGTTGCACAAGATGCATTCAAGCTAGATATTTTACCAACCATCGGCAACTTAATGATATAATCGCAATTTTCTTTAACTAAGCGCGAAATACCTTTACCCTCATTACCGATGACTAATACCACATTTTCGGCATAATCACTTTGACGATAGTCAATAGCTTTCTCAAAACCTGTGCCATATACCCAATAACCTTTTGACTTTAAATATTCTATCGTCTTAGTTAAATTGGTAACACTAGCTACCTTAACGGTATCGATGGCACCTGCACTAGTCTTTGCTACAGTAGCAGTCAATCCCACTGCATTATTCTTCTTAATAATTACACCATCCACCCCAACACAATCACAAGTTCTTAATATTGCCCCTAGATTATGTGGATCATTTAATTCATCCAAAATAACAATCAATCCTGGATGATCATGGATATCATTTAAAATTTCATCAACGGTATACATCTTATATTCTTCTTTTAATATCGCAACCCCTTGATGATTGTTTGTCTTTAATAATTTATCCAAATAACGACGATCAACTTTCGTAACTTTAATCTTGTTTTTTTGGGCCAAACTAATAATCTCTTGATCATTGATAGCTAAAAATAATTCTTGAATAGCCGTAGCATCTTTTAATAGTTGTTTTACAACATTCTTTCCATATAAATATTGTCCCATCAATGACCCTCCATATATGTTTTTACTTTGTCCCAAATCATTCCCAATTTTTCCCAATTATTCATCAAATATAAATAACCTATGATAGCTTCAAAGCCGGTAGAAATTCTATAGGTCTGTACATCGGTATTTTTGGGACTACTAGTACTTTTAAAATTTCTACCTCTTCTAAAGACATCCTTTTCTTCTTCATTTAATTCATCGATAAATAAGGGAATAAAACTAGCTTGGGCTTTCGCACTTACAAAAGCCACACTTTTAGTTTGTAAATCTTTAGCTTTAGTAAAACCTTTATCAATTAAATATTTTCTAACTACCAAGCTCCAATAAGCATCACCTACATAAGCTAAAGTAGAACCATTTAATTCTTCATAACTCATAATAAACCTTTATCCATCAATTGTTTGCGATATATATCCGCTTTATCAAAATCTTTTTGAGCTTTAGCTTCATTCCATAAATTAAATAAATTTAAAGCTTCTTCCTCGAAAATAGTAGGCTTATATTCAACCCCTAAGACATCCAACATCTGTAAGATACTATTATAAATTTTCATTATTTCTTTTAAATCAGCATCTTTTTTACGCAAACCATTATTCAATTGTTTAACACTCTCATAAATTTGCGTATAAGCATTAGGTGTATTTAAATCATCATCCATTTCATCTAAAAATTTACGAAGCATCTCTTCATTATAAGCATCATTCAAAGTAATATTAGCCAACTGATATTTAATATCAAACTGCCTTAAAGCATTAAATACTTTATCTAATTCTTTACGGGCTGTTTCAATAGTTTCATCAGAAAAATTTAATTCTTTACGATAATGCACTGAATTCATCAACCAACGAACAAGTGGAGCATCCAATTTAGCTATTACATCTTTAGCCCAACTAACATTACCTAAAGACTTAGACATCTTAGCCCCATTGATATTAATCATCGCATTATGAATCCAATAATTCGCAATACTATTATGATATAAAGCTTCATTTTGAGCAGCTTCATTTTCATGATGAGGGAATTTTAAATCCATTCCTCCTCCATGAATATCAATCATGCCATGGAATTCTTTATTGATCATAACTACACATTCCGTAAGCCAACCCGGACGACCAGAAGACCATGGAGAATCCCATTTGATACCCATATCCGTTTTTTTCCATAATGCAAAATCATAAGGATTTTCCTTTTTATCATTCTCTTCAATGCGTGCTCCAGCTTGTAAATCTTCAATCTTCTGATTGCTTATTTCCCCATAGCTATCTACACTACTAACTCTAAAATAAACATCACCATCTACAACATAAGCATGATTACTCTTTACTAATTCATCGATAAAATGAATGATATCATCCATCGTTTGCGTAACTCTTGGTGTTGCATCAAGAGGAATGGTATTCAAACTTTTTCTAACTTCTTCATATGCTTCAATATATCTTTGAGCAATCACTTCTTCACTAACATTTTCTTCGTTAGCCTTTTTAATAATTTTGTCATCCACATCGGTATAATTTGAAACATATTTTACTTTATATCCTTCTTTTTCAAATAAACGACGTAAAGTATCAAAAACAATAATTGGTCGAGCATTACCAATATGCGCATGATTATATACGGTAGGACCACATACATACATGCTAACTTCATTAGGTCTTATTGGCTTAAAATCTTCAATTTTCAAACTTTTTGAATTATATAATCTTATCATCAGTATTCTCCTTTTTTAATTGCATGTTTCTCAACCATTTCTTATCAATTTTCATCGCAATATAACCACCAAAAGTCGCCACAAATGCCCCTAAGCAATCGACCATTAAATCTTGCATTGTATCACTTAAGGCTGCTCTTCCTAGAAATTGCGTACCATCTTCTAACATAAATTTTTGCATATTTAAGCCCAATATACCATCAAAAGTATATTCATAAATTTCCCAGAATACACCTATGGAAATAGCGAAACAAAAGGCAAAAATAGAAATAAATATAGGCGATAAATCAACGGGAACTATTTTCGTCTTATTCAATAAAGATACAATCGAATAACCAAACATTCCAAGCATCGCTCCACTTAAGGTATGTAAGAAAGTATCCCAATATTTAAAATTATAATAGAAACTTCTAACCTCACCTAAAAATATCGCACAATATAAGAAAATAACATAAGGTATCATCATATGACTAGGTATATCTATCTTCAAACGTTTTTCAATATAACTAGGTGCAAATATTGCCACACAACCCAAAATACACTGAGCTAACATCAAAGTATAAGTACCCCTCATACTCTCATCAAAATTAGTTGTAAAAACTGTTAAACGCAATGTAATAAAAATAATTGAAATAATCAAAGAAATTAAAACAAATAAGGTCAAAACCCTCTCCCAATTAATATTCTTTTTCTTCATACTACCTCCTATTTAATCTTATTTTTTAGATCAAATATCATATTTAAAGCATTCATCGGTGTAAGCTCATTGACATCTACTTCTTTTAATAAATTAATAATTTCTTCATTCTTATTATCTTCAATACTAAAAATAGGTATAGTCTGTTGAACTTCTCGCTTATTATTCTCTAATTCTTTTAAAATCTCTTCACTTCTTTGAATTAAAGAACTAGGTAATTTAGCCAATTTAGCTACATTTATACCATAAGACCTATTAGCCTTACCATCTTTTACTTTATATAAGAAAGTAATACCATTTTTATCCTCATGAACTTCCACATGCTTATTACTAACACCATCTAAGATATCACTAATAGCTGTAAGTTCATGATAATGGGTACTAAATAAGGTCTTCGCATGAATATTTGTAACAATATATTCAATCATTGCTTGGGCAATTGCCATACCATCATATGTAGAAGTACCTCGGCCAATCTCATCAAATAATATCAATGACCTATCACTAGCATAACTTAAAGCATTATTAGCTTCAACCATTTCTACCATAAATGTACTTTTTCCACCTAAAATATCATCACTAGCCCCAATTCTAGTAAATATTTTATCAAAAATTGGCATCGTACAACTCTTACAAGGAACAAAACTACCCATCTGTGCCATAACTACAATCAAAGCAATCTGCCGCATATATGTACTCTTACCACCCATATTAGGACCAGTAATAATATGCACAAAATCATTATGATCCATATGAATACTATTAGCTACATATTTCTTTTTCATCATCTTATCTAAAATAGGATGCTTGCCATCTTGAATATCTAAGATATCATCATCAAATTTAGGACGAACATAACCCTTCTCACTAGCTATCTCACTCAAAGCATAGATACAATCAATAGTAGCCAAAACATGCGAAAGCTTCTGCAATTTAACTAAATAATTACGAATCTTCTTAAGCAAATCATTAAATAATTCTATTTCCAATTTTAAAGCATTCTCTTTAGCATGCAAAATCATATCTTCTTTATCTTTTAATTCTTGCGTAATATATCTTTCACCCGTCGTCAAAGTCTGTTTACGAATATAACCATATTCATCTTTAACTTGACTAATAGCCCCCTTAGAAACTTCAATATAATAACCAAATACTCGATTATAACCAACTTTTAAAGTCTTAATACCTGTTCTTTGTTTCTCTTTAGCCTCTAATTCCACTATCCAATCTTGATTATCACTTTGCACCTTACGCAATTCATCAAGTGAAGCATTATAACCAGGATTAAAGATATTACCATCGCGCACTTGCACAGGAGCATCCTCATTAATAACCCCTTTTAATATTTGATAAAGATCATTACAATTATCAACATCAATTAAATTTTTAAAAATATCATTATCTAATAAAGCAAATATTTCTGGAATTTCTTTTAAAGTCTTTTCCAAACGCAAACAATCAATCGCATTAGCATTATTCATCGCAATACGCGCAATTAAACGTTGAATATCATAAACATTAGCCAATTTTTCTTTCAAATCATCTCTAAGAATAAAATTCTTTTGTAAAAATTCAACTCTATCTAATCTAGTCTCAATATCTTCTCTAATTAACAAAGGTTTTTCAATCCATTGTTTTAATAGACGCGAACCCATAGCACTTTGACACTTATCTAAAAAAGACCAAAGACTTTCTTTTTTACGATTTTGCGATATCAATTCAAGATTACATAAAGTATCATAATCCATCGCCATAATCGCATCTTCACTCTCAATACTAACAACTTGTAGATGACTAAGCATACGTTTTTGGGTCTCTTCTAAATAATTAAGCAAGATACCATAGGCACTACGTAAACGCTGATCAACAATTTTATCGCATAATGGTAAATAATTATCTTTAATTTCATCAACATCACAATATGAAATAACAATATTCTCTAATTCACGAATGTCTTTAATAAGCTTTTCATTAAAACTACTATTTACTACAATTTCTTTAATATTATTTTTTAATAAAGTTTGTAATAAAGAGGTAGTTTGATGATTAATATTAATCACCACTGTCTCACCCGTAGACATTTCCACCATAACTAAACCAAAACCATATTGATAATCAACAATACTAGCGATATAAATACTATTTTTATCATCACCAATTTCATCCATGATGGTACCAGGAGTTATAACTTTTACTACATCCCTTTTAACTATACCCTTAGCCGTAGCCGGATCTTCCATCTGTTCAACAATAACAACCTTATAACCCCTTTGTACCAAACGCATCGCATAATTTTTATAAGCATGAAAAGGGATACCACACATTGGTACCTTCTCTTCTACTCCCGCATTACGTCCAGTCAAAACTAAATCTAACTCATTGGAAGCAATTTTCGCATCATCAAAAAACATCTCATAAAAATCGCCAAGGCGATAAAATACTAAAGCATCCGGATAGTTCTTTTTAACTTCCAAATATTGTTGCATCATTGGTGTATACTTTTTTTCCATATTTACCTCTTAAATAAAAACCACTTGCAATGCAAGTGATCTAGTATGTAATATCGTTGAAATTCATCTCATTAACAACATCAACATTTTCTTCATATGTGATGCCTTCTTCAACTTTTTCATCTAAAACCTTTTCAACTTTAACAATTGAACCCTCAAAACGAGAATCATTATTAAAATTACCAAAGCTAGCTAAACCTGATGGCCCTTGACCAAAATAATCCTTACTAATATCTTCATCAATAATAAATTCAATAACGCTACCACCATCTGTAGCACAGCCATTAGGAACATGATTTATGCTTTTCGCATCAGCCTTAATTACCGGAATAACAGCTCCACTAGATAAAGTAAAATAATATCTTGAACCTAATTCCCCAAAACTAGCCCCTAATGCTGCCGCAATAAAACCATCTTCATCATATAAAAAGCCAGTTGTTTCATCAATATTTAAACTAGAAATAATCTCATACTGTTTACTTGCAGTATTAGTAATAGCCTTATATGACATATATGTCTTAACACTAGAACTTGAACAAACGCTAACTTCTTCTGTTTTAAATTCTTTGTGATAACTCTGTAAGTTATTTATATCAAAATCTTTTGCACTAAATCCACAAAGCAATAAGATACTAATTAATCCCAACAATAATTTCTTCACAATTTTTTACCTTCCCTGACATACTCTTCACCATCACAGTTGAATGGAAGTCTTACTATAACCATTAAAGTTTTATGCATCACTACTGCAAACTAATGTTGGCTCATAGATATAGCACTTTAATGAGCAAGAACAATTCGTGTACAACAACCTATTGGTTGCCTTAAGTACACAAGGTTGGATGCTACAACCTTTGTATTTTATCAAAATTCATCTCCACCAATATATTGATAGGAACTGTATTTTGATGGCTTTGCAATTGATATTCTAACATTTTTTCATAGATATTACAAACATAAATCAAATACAATGACACCTTATTTAGCTTAAATACTATATACCACTAAATCATGTTAGGTTAATTTTTGACAATCAATTTTGATATCGTTCATTTTCTTTTAACCAAGATTATAATATTTCTAAACACCCTGAAAACATACGATTAATTTCAGCCATTATTTTGTCTAATGACATAAAGAAATTTCTTTCTCATCCACCCTGTGAAGAATATCTTTTTAATGATATTTTCCACATGATTTCAACAATAATAAATAATAATGCTATCCATAAAATTGGTAATATAATATCATTCACTGTTATTGAGCCAGATAATATTATATTTATCGGCTCATAGTATATATATTTAAATGGTAAAAAATTTGCTATATTTTTTAACCATTCTGGATACATACTTATAGGAATAATGGATCCTGAAAATAATCTAATTAAATTCCACATATTATCTCGTAACGCTAATACACTTTCTATATAAAAGCTAAAAATACCAACAATTATAAATAACAAATATACAAGTATAATAACGGTTATATGTAAAATTAATACAAATATAAATTCTTTCAATGAAATTGATTTAAAATTCAAAATAATATTCAAAAATAAAATCGGAAAAAATAAAATAAATGTTTTAGAATTTGAAAAAAATTTCATTGATAAATATGGATAAGGTTTAACCAAATATATATCCAAATTCCCAGTTTTTATATCATTCATCAAATCATAAGTTATTACACAAAACGGAGTAATCAAAACCTCAAAAATAATAACATTAACAAAATAAGATATTATCCAATTGAAAGAAATATTACTATTTGAATTATAAATAGTAATGATATACCACAATCCTGCATAAATAATTAGCTTTATTGGCGCAGACATAAAATTCGCAAAAAATTCTGATCTATATTCTTTAAGCTTTTTTAAATCTATATGTATTATTTTCCAAGAAATTAATAAATAGTTAATTATTTGACTCATAATGTTCTAACCCTTTTTTAAGAATAAATTTAAATATAACAATCAAAACCAGCGTAATTATAAAGTAAATTAATACTGTAGAAAGTGATAAAGACATGTGCCCAATTGAAATTTCAAAAGGATAATAAGTAATTAAACTCAAAGGTATAATAACTGTAAAAATGATCCTAATCATATTTGGAAAAATACCCATTGGATATTTTTTTAATTCCTCAAAAGAAAATAATATATTACGAATACTATCAACAATTCCATACCAAAATGAACCCATAGCAATTATGGCTGACATAAGTCCAAAATCAAAAACCCCCACGCATAAAAGGATAACTCCAATTATTACATTGCTAGCAATATAATCACCAGCAAGAAAAGTAACAATTAAAAATATTAAAGATATTAAAAGATAACTTAATAAACTAATAATATTTATATAATTTGATAGATAGATTATTACTTTGTTTCCAGGTTTAATTAAAAATATATCTAATGTTCCATCATTTATATCATATGGTAGGCAGTTGTTGCAAAAATAAATTTCATTTATTGCCGATGACAGTAATACTAATGCGCTAAAAAAATATATGTCATTATTCGTATACTCATTCGGTAATATAAAGGTCGTAGAAAACGAAAGCCAAAAAACTAAAATGAACATCAAATTAAATAGGGCATATAACAAAGTCATCAATGATTCAAATTTATATTGCATTGCTTTTTTAAAAGATATTTTAATACTAGCCACGATAATATTTATCATAATTTACAACCACATCCTCTAATGAAGCCTCACTTGTATTAATTGATAGAATTTCTTCTGTATCAAACTGATTAATGTATTCATTTAGTTTATCTTTTTCTATCAAACAGTAACATGTATAATCATCGATACAATTAGTGTATATTGTCTTATCTAATTTATTATTAAATGTTATTTTAACGCTGAATAAATTTTTTTTGTTTTTAAATTGATTTGTATTACCATCATAAGTAATCCTACCATTTTCTAAATAAATTATTCTACTGCAGCATTCTTCAATTTCTTTTAAATCATGAGAAGTATATATTATCGTAGTCCCATAATCTTCACTTAGTTTCTTAATAAAATATACTAATTCTTTTTTACTAATTACATCTAATCCAATTGTTGGTTCATCTAAAAATAATACTTTTGGTCTGTTAATTATCGATGCGACTAACTCAGCTTTTCTTCTTTGACCTAAAGAAAGTTTTCTAACAGGTATTTCTAATAAATTATCTATTGATAAAGCTTCTAATAATGGATAAATAAAATTATTGGTGTCATTCGAATCTAATTTATATACACTTTTTAAATAATCATAAGAATCTTTTATGGGTAAATCATAAAATAAAAAGGAGCGATTTCCCAAAAGTACACCTATAGATCTCAAATAATCGTTTTCCCTTAATGATGGATTATAATTATTAACAGAAATCTTGCCAGTTGTAGGAACTAAAATACCTGTCATTAATTTTATCAGTGTTGTTTTTCCTGCTCCATTAAAGCCTAATAACCCTACTATTTCTCCTTTGTTTATTGTAAAAGATATATCATTTACTGCATCTATAATCTTATGTGTTTTTTTGAATATTCCTTTTCTTAAAAAAACATCATATTTTTTTGATACATTTCTCACTTCAATCATACGAATTAATATCTCTCTTTCTAAAACATTTTTTCGTAGATATTGCTTTTAGGACAATATGGATCTTGCGAATATATTTTTCTTTTATTAAGCAAATAACTACGAACGTAACATATCCTTTTTTATAATACAATATTAAAAATAAAATAATATTATAAGCGCAAACCCTTAATATCTTTAATTCTTGAAACAATCATATAAGAATTACAATTCTTTAATCCTGGCAATTTATCAATAATATCATGAATCAAACTTTCCATTTCTTCATTCGAAGATGCCACAGCGTGTACATGAAGATGACTAGAACCTGTTGTCCGATAAATCTGGGTGATGGTTGCTTGTTTTTCTAATATTCCTATTACCTCATCTAATGTCTCTGGTTTAACTTCAATTTCAAAATAATAAGATAAAGCCCCACTTATTTTATCCGGATTAATAATTGTCGTATATTCTTCAATAATTCCTCTTTTTTCTAAAGCTTGAACGCGCATTTTTACCGCAACACGTGATATCCCTATCTCTTCACCAATTTGCGAATAAGACATACGTGCATTTTTAATTAATCTTTCTAATATTTTCTTATCTAAATCATCAAGTCCATCTAAAAACATCTTCGTACCTCTTTTTAGTATTATAACATTCTAGTTAAACATTTTTAAACTTTCATTTGACCCTATTGGTTTATATATTTATAATTTAATTACGTTTAGTAATTTTTAAATTACATTTCGAAAGGATATAAGATGAAAAATGATTTGACTAAAGGGCCAATCATGAAAACCATGTTCATGTTTGCCATACCAATGATATTAGGTGATCTACTTCAACAATGTTATAACATTGCTGATACTATAATTGTAGGAAAATTCTTAGGAACTAATGCCCTAGCCGCTGTAGGTTCATCCTTTTCCTTGATGACTTTATTAACTTCTATCATCTTAGGGTTAGCTATGGGTAGTGGCACAATATTTTCTTTACGCTTTGGACAAAAAGATGAAAAAGCATTAAAAGAAGATATACTAGCTTCCTTTGTATTACTATTAGTTGTAACTATCATTTTAAATGTTCTAGTATATTTAGGAATTGATATTATTATTAAATTATTACAAACTCCTACTGAATTAGTAACCATAATGAAAGATTACTTACTAATCATCTTCTCAGGATTATTTGCCATATTTTTATATAATTATTTTTCTTCTTTATTACGCTCTCTAGGTAATTCATTTATTCCTTTAGTATTTTTAGCTATATCTGCCATATTAAATATTGGCCTTGATATTTGGTTTGTAGCTGGTCTAAATCTAGGAGTAAAAGGTGCTGCCATCGCTACCGTAATAGCTCAATATGTAAGTGGTATAGGCATAATGATATATAATTTTATCTTTTATCCTGATTTATTAATCTTAAATGGCAAAGTAAAAATATATAAAATGCGCATAAAAGAAATCTTTAATTTTTCCTTTTTAACTTGTCTACAACAATCCATCATGAATCTAGGTATCCTAGCTGTACAAGGATTAGTAAATAGCTTTGGGACTGTTGTAATGGCGGCATTTGCTGCAGCCGTAAAAATAGATGCATTTGCTTATTTACCTGTTCAAGATTTTGGTAATGCCTTCTCTATTTTTATCGCCCAAAACTATGGTGCTAAAGAAAATGAGCGCATCAATAAAGGGATAAAAACAGCCCTTATAACCACAATTATCTTTAGTATTATAATTTCCCTTTTCGTAAATATTTTCGCTGTAAACTTAATGCAATGCTTCATTGACGCTTCCCAAATTCAAGTAATACAAGAAGGAGTAAACTATTTAAGAATTGAAGGATCTTTCTACTTTATGATTGGCATCCTATTCTTATTATATGGCCTATATCGCGCTCTTAAACGTCCAGGTATGTCCGTAATTTTAACCATCTTCTCTTTAGGAACAAGGGTTGCTTTAGCATATTTACTAGCTAGTATTCCCCAATTTGGCTTAAATGGCATATGGTGGTCCATTCCAATTGGATGGTTTTTAGCAGATAGTTTCGGCATAATTTATTTTATTATTAATCGCAAAAAGATTTTATCTTTAAATATTGAAAATTAGTTTTACTTATATACCTTACAATTATCTTAAGGAAGGTATATATTATGCAAAAAATAGAAATAAATGATTTTTTAGATCAACCAAGCATTTCTAAAATTACTTATGCTCCTAGTGGTAAATACTGTGCCTTTATTATTACTAAACCAGACATCACAACCAATAATTATTTAAAAGATATCTGGTTATTAAAAGATGATAAAATAACTAAATTAACTAATGAAGGCAATATTAATGATTTTTATTTTATTGACGATAATACTATATTATTACCAAAAGCTTATCCATCAGATATAATTGGTGAACATACAACTTATTTTAATTTAGATATTAACACAAAAAAATATAATTTAGCCTTTGATATTCCTCTTAAAGTATCAAGCATTCAATCAATTAATAATAAATATCTAATTAAAGCAAGTACCGATGCCTCTTATCCTGATTATTATCAAATGAATAATAATCAACGCCAAAATATAGAAGATATTAAAAAAGAAAATCAAGACTATGAAATATTTGATGAAATACCTTTTTGGGCCAATAAAAGTGGTAACTCATGGTCTGGCTTTGTTAATAAGAAAAGAGAACGCCTTTTCATCTTTGATCCAATCAATAATAAATTAAAACCCATAAGTAATCCCCTTTTCGATGTACTATGCATGGCAATAAATAAAGATAAGATACTATATGCTGGTGAAGAATATAATTCTAAACAAAAGAAAAAACATCAATTCTATCTATATGATTTAACCAATGACAAATTAACCTTAATCCATCCTGAACAAGATTATTTTGTTAAGGATATTAAAGTATTAAATGAGGAATTTATCTTCATAGGCTCTGATCAAAAAAGATATGGTGTAGAAGAAAATCATACTTTCTATAAAATTGATGAACAAGGAATAATAACTACAATTTCTAAGGAAGATCAATATCTAGGTGATTCTATTAATGTAGATTTAAAATATGGCAAAAATAAAGCCTTTAAAGTCTATAACAATAAAATTTATTATCTAACAACTAGACGCATGGCCTGTGATTTATATGCCATAGATATTAAAGGAAATATTGAACCAGTTTTAAAAATAAATGGCGCTATCAATGACTTTGATATAGCCCAAGACAAAATAATATATACAGCTTTTAATGATATGCAACCTCAAGAATTATATTATTTTGATTTAGCAGATAAAACAAATAAACAATTAACCAACCTAAATAATTTTAAAGATAAATATATAGCTCAACCAGAACATATAACTTTTAAAAATAATAACTATACTATGGATGGTTGGATATTAAAGCCATATAATTATGACCAAAATAAAAAATATCCGACAATTTTATCCATCCATGGTGGTCCAAGAACCATGTATGCCCCTGTATTCCAACATGAAATGCAAACAATCGCAAACCATGGTTACTTTGTAATCTATTGTAATCCTGAAGGATCATGTGGTTTAGGCAATGAATTTGCTGATTTAAGAGGCAAATATGGAACTATTGATTATGATGATATTATGTTATTTGTCGATACTGTTTTAACAAATTATCCAAATATTGATTCAAATAAATTAGGAGTAATTGGTGGCTCATATGGTGGCTTTATGGTCAATTGGATTATCACACATACCCATAGATTTAAAGTAGCCATCGCCCAAAGATCAATTTCCAACTGGATTACCCAATGTGGATGTAGTGACCAAGGACCTTGGTTTGCAATGGATCAAATGGCCGCAAAATCATTTGCCGATGGTGAAAAGCTATGGGATAAATCACCATTAAAATATAGTGATAATGTTACTACTCCAACTTTATTCATGCATGCCAATAATGATCATCGCTGTGATCTAGTTGAAGACATTCAAATGTTTCAAGCTTTAAAAATAAATGATATTCCAAGTAAATTTGTCTATTTTAAAGATGAAAATCATCATTTAAGCAGAACTGGCAAACCAACTCATCGCATTAAACGTTTAAAAGAAATGTTAAATTGGTTAGATAAATATTTAAAGGAAGATCAAAATGTTTAATATTGAAAATTTCATAAATACTATTTCTACATTCTCAAAAGATAATGAAGGCGTAACCCGTTTAGCCTTTACCAAAGAATCAAAACAAGCAAGAGACTATCTAATTAAAACCATGAAAGAATTAGATATGGAAGTAAAATATGATAAATTCGGAGCCGTATCAGGAACATATAATAGCGAAGCAAAAGAAGCTATTATTTTATGCTCGCACTATGATTCGGTAATACATGGTGGTAAATATGATGGAATTGTCGGCATCGTATCAGCCTTAGCTACTGTAGCCTATTTTAAAGAAAATAATATTAAACCAAAATATAAAATATATGTACTATGCACCAATGATGAAGAAGGTGTAACCTTCGCCCAAGGCTTTTTAGTAACGGAAAATGTATGCGACGAATTAATAATCGATGATTATAGTAATGCTGCAACCGGCAAAAAACTACAAGAATATCTAGATGAACATATTTATGATAAAGATAATAATGATGAAATCAAGTTAAAAACAACCATGAAGGATGCCACTAGATATATTGAAACCCATATTGAACAAGCAAGTGTCCTAGACTCTTTAAATATTCCAATTGGTATTGTAAAAAATATCTTTGGCATTGATAGATATTATGTAAACATCTACGGAGTTGCTGACCATGCAGGAGGAACCCCAATGGATATGCGCAAAGATGCCCTAGCCTGTGCCAGTCGCATCATAGGTAAAATACCCGAGATTGCTAGTAGTTATAAAGAAACCGTAGCTACCGTATGTCAAATGATTGTCGAACCTAATGCAAGCAATGTCATTCCAAGTCATGTCCGTTTCTCTATGGATATTAGATCTGCTCATCGTGATTCTCAAGTAAATGTATGTAACGATATCATTAAATTGATTAAAGATGAAAGTAAGGATTTAACTTATTCCATTGAACAATCTTTCGATAAAGTTCCAACTCCTATGAATGAAAATTTAATCCAAGAATTAGAACAAACTATCAAATCTTTAAATATCCCATATATCAAAATGAATAGTGGAGCAAGCCATGATGCCCAAATATTTGCCAAATATATCGATACCGCAATGTTATTTGTTCCATCAATCAATGGCATTAGCCACTCACCGCAAGAATATACTAGAATTGAAGATATTCAAAAAGCCGTAGATATTTTAACTAAGTATTTGGAGGATTAAACATCTGACTTACTCCCACGAATAAATTCGTGGGGTTCTTTTAATATACGCACCAATAACATATAAATAGAGGATATTAGATATAACATATTAAACAGTTTAACTTTTGTACAAAGCTACTCCTAATAAATAGTTTCACTTATTACTGTACAGGCATGAGTCTAACGCCTTTTATAAAATCTAACTAATTATATAGTCAGGAATATATTTTATATTTATTCCCATACAACTTGGAAATATATGTTTACCGTTAACTTGTTGATTATATAAATCTTTAATTAATTGATTGTGTTGTTTGATAAAATTAGGAAAATTATCTATACATGATTGAATATCTA
>CASEWY010000089.1 GCA_949291625.1 uncultured Bacillota bacterium | reverse complement strand
GTATTAATACTGAAAATTTATACCCTTGTGGTGAAGGAGCAGGATATGCTGGAGGAATCATAAGCAGTGCTGTTGATGGTATTCGCTGTGCTACTAGCGTAATTGAAAAAATTAATAAATCAACCAAATAAAAAGGACTTATAACATCTAAATGATGTTCATAGTCCTTTTTTAATTAATCTTCTTTACGAGCTTGGGCTTGTTTAATTACTTTTTCAGCAATATTATTTGGTGCAGGTTCATAACGATCAAATTCTACTACATAGCTTCCTCTGCCTTGAGTCATGCTTCTTAATTCTGTTGCATATTTGCTCATTTCTGCTAAAGGAACTTCAGCAGTAACCTTTTGATCTTTTTCATCAACCATTTCCATTCCCATGATGATACCACGACGCTTATTGAAATCACCAATCAAAGTACCAGTATATTCTTCAGGAGCTATTACTTCTACTTTGCCAATTGGTTCTAATAAGATTGGTTTAGCTTTAGGCATACCATCTTTATAAGCTAATCTAGCAGCAGCTTTAAAGGCTATTTCTTTAGAATCTACTTCATGATAAGATCCATCATATAAAATTGCTTTAACACCGACAACTTTATAGCCAGCTAATACCCCATGTTCCATACATTCTCTTAAACCTTGTTCAACAGCTGGGAAGTATTGACGAGGTACAGCACCACCAAATACTTCTTCCTCAAATACCATTTCTTCGCTATCGCAAGGTTCAAAACGAATCTTTACATGTCCATATTGACCAGCACCACCTGATTGTTTCTTATGTTTACCTTCAGCTTCAGCTTTACCTCTAATAGTTTCACGATATTGAATCGTTGGTTGAGAAGTTGTCACTTCTACTTTATATTTATTCTTTAAACGATTCAAAATCAAATCAATATGTTGATCTCCAACACCATAAAGAATTTGTTCATTAGTTTCATTATTTTTAACTAATTTGCATGTAGGATCTTCTTCACAAATCTTAGCAAATCCATAACTCATCTTATCTTCATCTGCTTTAGTTTTAGGCCATACCGCAACACCTAACATTGGTTTAACATATTCAACACTAGGATATTTAATAATCTTTTCTTTAGCGCATAATGTATCATTAGTAGCAGTTTGTTGCAATTTGACTACCGCACCAATATCGCCAGTAAATAATTTACCAACAGCCATTTGATATTTTCCTTTAATGACAAAAATTTGATTAATTTTTTCATTAACTTCTTTATTTGAATTATAAACAACTGAATCAGATCTTAAAACTCCGGTTAACACTTTCAAATAACTAATCTTACCAACAAATGGGTCAACTACAGTCTTAAATACTTGAGCGCTCATTGTTTCATTTTCATTTGTTTCCAAATGGATAATATCACCCTTAGGTGTATAAGCTTCAACTCTACCTTTTTCAGCATAGCTTGGGAAGTATTCAGTAATTAAATCCATTAATCTTTCGATACCAGTTTGTTTAATTGCACTTCCGCAATATACCGGACGAATCTCACCATTTCTTACGCCAATACGTAAGCCTTTAGAAACTTCATGTTGATCAAATTCTTCGCCAGAAAAGAATTTTTCCATCAAATCATCATCAGTCATTGCAATAGCTTCAGCAATCTGATTATAATACTCATCAACTAAATCTTTTAATGCATCAGGCACTTCCTTGGCATTTTCGCGATCATTATAATACCAAGCTTTCTTTCTTAAAACATTTACTGAACCAACTACTTCACCATTATCCATAATTGGAACTTCAAATGGAATAACTGTTTTACCAAACTTATCTCTTAATTGATTATAAGTATTTTCAAAAGATGCATGTTCTTCATCAATTTTATTAATAAAGAAGATACATGGTAGATGGTTTTTAGTAACATTTTTCCATGCTTTTTCTGTACCAGATTCTACACCTTCTTTGGCACCCACAACGATTAAAGCACTATCTCCTACCGATAAACCTGCTTGCATTTCACCTTCGTAATCAAGATATCCTGGTGTATCGATAAAATTAATCTTACAATTTTTCCATTCAACTGGTGCTAGTGAAGTATAACATGACAATCCACGTTTAACTTCATCTTGATCATAGTCCATGATACTAGTGCCATCGACTGTTTTACCCATACGATCAGTTACTTTTGTAAAATATAAACAAGATTCAACAACAGCTGTCTTACCTGCTTGGCTATGGCCTAAAAGAACGATATTTCTTACTTCATTTGCTAAATAGTCTCTCATATTCGTTCTCCTATTTCAAAAGATCCTTAAGATCTTCAAAGCATTCTTTACGAACATAATGAATAGCTTTATTGCCTTCATTATCTAATATTTCTTTATCAGCACCATTATCTAATAAATAAGCAACTAAATCACGATATCCACTATATGCTGCACGCATTAAAGTAGTACATCCACGATTATCAAAAGCATTAACATTTGCGCCTTTTTCAATTAAATATTTAATAACATCAACTTTATAAGCATTTGTAGCTTCCATTAATGCCGTTCTTCCTTCACTATCAGCTGCATCAATATTAGCTCCTTTGTCAACTAAATATTTAACAACTTCTAATTCTCCTAAAAAGGCTGCACGCATCAAAGCAGTTCTTCCTTTGTTATCATGAGAATTAACATCTGCTCCTGCATGAACTAATAAACGACAAATTGATAAATGTCCTTTTTTAGCTGCATTCATAAGTGCTGTCTTATTATTTTTGTCTCGAGCACGTGCATTTGCCCCATTATCTAACAAGAATCGCACAATATCCTCATAACCTCTTTTTGCACTTCTCATTAGAGCTGTACGTCCATCACCATTAGCAATGTTTACATTGGCACCTCTAGCAACAGTTGAACATACTTTTGCAAAATCTCCTCTTGCTGCGGCTTCAAAAAATTCTAAATTAGTTTGGTCCATAATTATATACCTCCTTTTGAATCAAACTGTTAAGTAGTAAAAAAAAG
>CASEWY010000088.1 GCA_949291625.1 uncultured Bacillota bacterium | reverse complement strand
AGGTCTAGTTAGGCTATATTAAGCAGCAAAAGATAATCTGTTATTTCCGTTTATTTTTGTTTAGTGATTTAGGTCCACAATACCACTGCAATTTGAATCAAACATAAACCTGTCGAAACCAAGACATCCCCATGTTTGCTTCAATATTATAACAAATTTAGGTATAACATGCAATTTTACTTATTTAGGGTTATAATATTTAATGAGGTGTTAAAATGAATGATCCAAAAAATGCAGTTGATTTAAGTAAAGGAAATGTTACTAAACTTTTAATTAGTTTAGCTTTACCAGCAATTGCTGCACAAATTATAAATGTTTTATATAATATGGTCGATAGAATGTATATTGGCCATATTGAAGTTATTGGAAGTGATGCCCTTACGGGAGTTGGGGTTACCATGCCTATTATCATGTGTGTTTCCGCTTTTGCGGCTTTAGTTAGTATGGGTGGAGCACCAAGAGCTAGTATCTTTTTAGGTAGAAATGATAAAGATATGGCTGAAAAGATTTTGGGTAATTGCTTTGTGATGTTAATTATTGTAGCAATTATCTTAACTTTTGGTGTATATATTTTTGCACCAGAATTAGTTATGTTTTTAGGTGCTAGTGAAGTTACCGCACCATATGGTATTGATTATATTAGAATCTATGCTTTAGGTACTTTCTTTGTGCAATTGACTTTGGGACTAAATGCTTTTGTTACATCTCAAGGCTTTGCGAAGACTAGTATGCTTACGGTGGCTATTGGGGCAGTGCTTAATATTGTGCTTGATCCTATTTTTATCTTTGTATTTGATATGGGGGTTAAAGGGGCTGCTTGGGCTACTATTATTTCGCAAGCTGTTTCGATGGTTTGGGTTATAATGTTTTTGTGTAGTAATCGTAGTTATTTACGTTTAAAGAAGACTAATTTTCATTTAAATCCTAAAATATTTTTACCTTGTCTTACTTTAGGCTTATCACCATTTATTATGCAATTTAGTGAGAGTATTATCGTTGTTTGTTTTAATACTAGTTTAGCTTTATATGGTGGGGATATAGCAGTTGGAGCTATGACCATACTTTCTAGTGTTATGCAATTTTCTATGCTTCCGTTACAAGGTCTTACTCAAGGATCGCAACCAATTATTAGCTATAATTATGGAGCTAAAAATATGGATAGGGTTAAAAAGTGTTTTAAATCTTTATTGATGATTAGCTTAGGATATTCTACTTTATTATGGGCGGTTGCAGTGTTTGCACCAATTGTTTTCATTAGTATCTTTACTAACGATTTAACTTTGAGTGAATATAGCATTAAAGCGATGCGTATATATATGGGTATGAGTTTGATATTTGGGGCGCAAATTGCTTGTCAGCAGACTTTTATTGCTTTAGGTAAGGCTAAACAATCGATTTTCTTGGCTTTATGGCGTAAAGTAATATTATTAATACCATTAATTTATATATTGCCTCATTTTGTTGAAGATAAGGCTATGGGGGTATTCTTGGCTGAACCTATTGCAGATACCATTGCTGTATTGACTACTGTTTTGATGTTTGCTTATAATTTTAAAAAGATTTTAAATGCTAAATAGGAGGTACTCATGGAAAATGATATAGCTGCCAAAAAATTGCTTATTATCGATGATGACGAGTTGAATAGGGAAATATTGGCTAATATCTTTGAAGATATTTATGATAGTGATCATGCTTGCAATGGTAAAGAAGGTTTGCAGATGATCTATGCTAATGAAGATAGATATTGTGCTATTCTTTTGGATGTTATGATGCCGATAATGAATGGTATTGAAGTCTTAGAAGCTCTTAGTAAGCAAATGATTCCTTCAAGGATTCCTATCTTTTTAATAACGGCTGAAAGAAGTAATGAAGTTATGCGTAAAGGTTATGAACTGGGAGTTATGGATATCATTGAAAAGCCAGTTATACCTTTTGTGATTAGGCGAAGAATTTTATCAGTTGTGGAATTGTTTGAGTCTAGAAAACAATTAGCTAAGAAAGTGGAATATCAAGATTGGGAATTGTTAGAAAAGGCTAAAGAAATAATTGCTTTAAATGAGGGCTTGATTGAAGCTTTAGCTACAGCTATTGAATTTCGTGATGGTGAAAGTGGCAATCATGTTAAAAGAATTCATGATATTACTAAATGTATTTTAACTAATACTAAACTTGGTGAAGGTTTTTCTACACAGGAAATTGATGATATTGCGATGGCTTCCATTATGCATGATGTTGGTAAAATTGCTATTCCTGATGCAATTTTAAATAAGCCTGGTAAATTAACGGCTGAAGAATATGAAATTATGAAGTTGCATACGATAAAAGGTGCTGATCTTTTAAAGAGTATACCTGCATTGAAAAATTCTAATGTTTATAAATATGCTTTAGATATTACTAGACATCATCATGAAAGATATGATGGAAATGGTTATCCAGATCGATTAAAAGGTGATGAAATAAGCTTATGGGCGCAAATTGTTTCTTTGGCGGATGTTTATGATGCTTTAGTTAGTAAAAGAGTATATAAAAATGCCTTTAGTTTTGATGATGCGATTAATATGATTACTAATAATGAGTGTGGAGTTTTTTCACCAAAATTATTAAGTGCTTTTTTAGAAGTAGAAAAAGATATTCGTAATATATATAATAAATATAAAGAGGTATAGTATGAGTATAAATGAATTAAAAACTATAGGTGTAGATATTAATGAAGCGATGGACCGTTTTATGAATAATGAGATGTTATTTAAAAAGTTTTTTAAAAAGCTTTTAAATGATGATAATTTTTCTTTGTTGCAAGATGCTTATGCAAATAATGATGTTGAGAAAGCTATTAGTTACGCTCATACCTTAAAGGGGGTTTGTGGTAATTTGGCTATTAAGCCTTTATATCATTTATTTGATGAAATGGTTAAAGCTTTACGTAATGATAATTGGGATGAAGCTATTAAACTTAATGATAAGGCGATTGTGGAATATAATAATTTATTGAATATAATAAAAGCGATGGATTAGTTTTCATCGCTTTTAAATAATACTTGTTTGGATTCTAGTTGGAATATGACTTCAATGAAATCACTGGTTACTAATTTGATTTCTGGATAATCGCCATATAAATTTTTTAATTGTTTAGCATATAATACAATTATATTTTTACATCCTGCTTTTATTCCACATTGGATGCCGGATAATGAGTCTTCAAATATTAATGTTTTGTCGATGCTTGTATTGATAGTATTGGCAGCATCTAGAAACATTTGGGTTTTATCGCTATAGTTATGATTATCATATATAATTTTATTTGGGTCTAAATATTTATATAATTGAAATTTATCAACGAAAAAATCAATATTTTCTTTAATGGAAGCACTAGCAATGGTAAAGGGAATTTTATTTGCGTTTAGATAGGTGAATAGGGCTATAGCTCCATCGCGTAGTTTTAATTTATCATTTAGTTTTAGACATTCATCACGATATAATCTTTCTTTTTCTTTTGATAATCTATCTATTTCTTCATCGGATAATGGTTTTTCCGATAATGATTTTATAATTATTTCATTGGGTTTGCCTAATAATGTAGGAATGATGGTATTGATATCTTTTATATGAGGAAAATATTGTTGTACCATATTTTGCCATGCTTTGATATGTAATTTTGTATCGTCAAATAAGGTTCCATTAAAGTCAAATATAATGCCATAAATTAAAGAGTTCATATTTTTTCCTGCCTTCTTTTTTGATTATACTATATTTTAGATAATTTGCTATAATTAATTAAAAAGAAGGGGAATTTTATATGGATTATTCAGCGGTTATTGTAGCAGCAGGTAAAGGAACAAGAATGAATCTTGGATATAATAAAGTTTATTATAAGATAGATGATCGTTGTATTTTGGAACATACCATCGAAGTTTTTAAAAAGGATTCAGATTGTAAAGAAATCATTGTTGTATGTGATTTGGATGATTTTAAAAAGCATATAGATGATCATGAAGTGATTTTGGTTGAAGGCGGAGCTACCCGTAGTGATAGTGTTTATAATGGGCTTAAATGTGTTAGCTTGCCTTATGTTATGATTCATGATGGAGCTAGACCTTATGTTTCTAATAGAATATTAGATGATGTTAAAAATTGTTTGCTTAAAAATGATGCTTGTGTGGTTATGGTTAAATGTAAGGATACTATTAAAAGAGTAATCGATGGAAAAGTTGAATTAACATATGATCGTTCTACCTTGATGCAAGCACAGACTCCTCAAGCATTTAAGACATCTAAGATTCTAGCTTGTTACCAAAAGGCTATTGAAGATAAAGCTATTACTAGTGATGATGCTAGCGTATATGAATTATATGGATCTAACCCAGTAATGGTAGTAGAAGGTAGTTATGATAATATTAAAATAACAACAATAGAAGATATAAAATAGGAATATTGCTTAAACCTGCATAATTATCTTATGGAGGTTTTTTTATGCGTTGTCCTAGATGTTTAAATGAAGATGATAGTTATTTTTATTTAGGTTCAAAAGGGTGGATGTGTCGAAAGTGCATTAGCTTTAAAAGGATTTTAATCTTAGAGGAATTAGAAATGCCTGTAGGAATAGAGCCAAAGGATGATTGTGGAGAATATGTTTTGCGTTATCCTCTTACACCTTTACAACAGATTGTTTCGGATAATTGTGCTAAATTGGTATTAGATAATGATATTCTAATTGAGGCTATATGTGGAGCGAGGCAAAACAGAGTTAGTTTTTGCAACTATTTCTAAGATGTTAAAAATGAAAAAGCGCGTTTGTTTTGCGATTTCAAGACGACAGGTTGTATTAGAATTACATCAGCGTTTAGCTAATACTTTTAAAGATGCAAAAGTAGTAAAGGTATGTCAAGGATTTAGTGATGATTTATATGGGGATATAGTAGTCTGCACGACGCATCAATGTTACCGTTATTATCAATATTTTGATTGTTTAATTCTTGATGAAAGCGATGCTTTTCCTTATAAGGGTAATGATGTTTTAGCTGGTATTGTTAGAACAAGTTGTAAAGGGCATATGGTTTATCTTACAGCGACCATCGATAATTATCTAAAACAAAGGATTAAAGATAAATCTATTGTGCATCTGCAACTTAATGCTAGGCCTCATGGTCATGATTTGCCTGTCCCTAAGAAGATAATTGCTTTTAAGAGTATTTTATTATTTATTTTAATAAAATGGATATATAAACATATTAATAAGCCTTTAATTGTATTTGTACCAACGATTAAAATATCTAAACAATTATATTATTTTTTACGCTTATTTTTTAAATGTGATTATGTTAATAGTAAATCTTTAAATCTTGATGAAAAGATTGATAGATTTAGAAAGAATGAATATAAATTATTAATAGCGACGACTATATTGGAACGTGGAGTAACGATTGAAAATGTTAATGTTTGTGTTTTTTTAGCAGATCATAGAGTTTTTGATGAAGCAAGTTTAATTCAGATGAGTGGAAGAGTAGGACGTACCTTTAAATATCCTGAAGGAGAGTGTTTGTTTTTGTGTAACAAACAGAGTGAACAAGTAGATGAATGTATTAAAAAAAGTCAAAAGGCCAATGCCAACAAGATGTTTGTGGTGTGATGGGCATTTAGAAGATGGTCATGATTTTTGGAATATTTTTATTTTTTCATCATTACTTTGTGGTAATTGTGAAGCTAAACTTAAAGTGAAGCGTAGACATTTTAAGATTATGGGAGTTAAAGCTGAAAGTTTTTATCTTTATAATGATTTTTTTAGTGATTTATTGATTCAATATAAGGAATGTTATGATGAAGCTTTATATCCAATATTTTTATGGCGCTATAAGCATTATCTTCATTATCGTTATCATGATTATACTTTAGTTCCTATGCCTTCTAGTAAACATAAAAGGGATGAAAGAGGATTTGATCATTTAAAATTGATGTTTAAATCTTGTGATTTGCCTTTTTGTGATTGTTTATATAAAATTGATGATGTTGAACAAAAAAAGTTATCGGCTTTTAATAGAAGAAATATTCATTTAGGTTTAAAAAATGTTGAGATACCTGATAAATTATTATTGGTTGATGATGTTTGTTCAACACAAACAACTTTAAAAAAGGC
>CASEWY010000087.1 GCA_949291625.1 uncultured Bacillota bacterium | reverse complement strand
GGTTATGATGCTAACTCTGATGCAGTAGCAGCTATCGCTGAAGGTTATGGAGGAACTATTAGCCAACATGCTGACGTTCAAGCTTACTTAACACTTCGTGTATTACGTAATGCTTTAGATGGTGTTGATGTTGATACAGGTATCGGTACAGCTGATGATGCTGGTAACGTATTAAGCGCTGATGTTTATAGATATGATGCTGATCAACGTTCATACTATGCATTAAATGTTGCAGTAACTGCTGAAAACTATGAAGATTTCTTAGATTCTACAGTTACTTATGCACCAGTTTCTAATCAATTAGATGAAGCTGCTCATCCAGTTAAGAGTGTTTGGTTAAATATCTACAACGCTGCAGATAACTTCTTAAGTTCTACTTACCAACCATTATTACAAAAATATGATGATTTATTAAACTTAAATGTTGAATATATCGGTGGTGACGGACAAACTGAATCTAATATTACTAACCGTTTAGGTAACCCTAGCCAATACGATGCATTCGCTATCAACATGGTTAAGACAGATAATGCGGCTTCTTATACATCACTTTTAAGCCAATAATTTGTAATTAAAAGAAAATTGATTATTAGGGAGAGGATTATCTCTCCCTAATAGTTTGTTAAAAAAGACAGGAGTAAACTTTATGGAAGATAAGAAAAATGATGTAATCTTATCGATACGTGGCATGTGTAAGTCTTTTGGACGTAACCAAGTTTTGGATCATATCAATTTAGATGTCAAAGCTGGTACCGTTATGGGACTTATGGGAGAAAACGGTGCGGGAAAATCTACAATGATGAAATGTCTTTTCGGATCATATCAAAAAGATGAAGGTAAGATTTTCTTAGATGGCAAAGAAATAAATTTTGAAGGGCCTAAAGATGCTCTTGAAAATGGAATTGCGATGGTTCACCAAGAATTGAATCAATGCTTGGAAAGAAACGTTGTTGATAATTTGTTCTTAGGCCGTTATCCTGTAAATTCAATGGGCGTAGTTGATGAAGAACGAATGAAAAAGAAAGCATCTGAATTATTTAGAAAATTGGGAATGACGGTCAATTTGACACAACCAATGCGTAATATGTCAGTATCACAACGACAAATGTGTGAAATTGCTCGTGCTATTTCTTATAATTCAAAGGTTATCGTATTAGATGAACCAACTTCATCTTTGACCATTCAAGAAGTAGATAAACTATTTGAAATGATGAGAATGTTGAAGAGCCAAGGTATCTCATTAATCTATATTTCACATAAGATGGATGAAATCTTTGAAATCTGTGATGAAGTATCAGTATTACGTGATGGTAAAATGGTTATGACAAAGCCAACTAGTGAAACAAATATGAATGAATTGATTGCTGCCATGGTAGGTCGTTCATTAGATAATCGTTTCCCACCTGTTGACAATGTTCCTCAAGGTGTAAGCCTTTCAGTTCAACACTTAACTACCAAGTTTGAACCTCATCTTCAAGATATTAGTTTTGATGTAAGAAAAGGGGAAATTTTTGGTTTATATGGATTAGTTGGTGCTGGTAGAACCGAATTGTTAGAAACAATATTTGGTATTCGTACTAGAGCTTCTGGTAGAGTATATTTAGATGGTAAATTAATGAATTTCAATAGTGCTAAAGAAGCTATTGAACATGGATTTGCATTAATCACTGAGGAAAGAAAAGCTAATGGTTTATTCTTAAAGAGTGATTTAACATTTAATACTACTATTGCTAACTTACCTTCTTATAAACAAGGTGTTGCCCTTTCTGATAAGAAGATGATAGATGCGACTAAAAAAGAAATTAAGATCATGCATACTAAATGTATGGGACATGATGATATGATTACTAGTTTGTCAGGTGGTAACCAACAAAAAGTAATTTTTGGTAAATGGCTAGAAAGAGCACCACAGGTATTTATGATGGATGAACCAACTCGTGGTATTGATGTTGGTGCTAAATATGAAATTTATGAATTGATTATTAAGATGGCTAAAGAAGGTAAGACAATTATTATTGTTTCTTCTGAAATGCCAGAAATCTTAGGTATGACAAATCGTATTGGCGTAATGTCTAATGGACAATTAGCTGGTATTGTTAATACCAAAGATACTAATCAAGAAGAATTATTAAGATTGAGTACAAAATACCTATAATGAAGGAGACATCAAATGAGTAATAAGATTTCCAAAATTCTCACTCCTCAAGAAGAATTAGAACTTCGTAAACCTTTTGAAACTAAACTAGGGGAGATACAACAGGTTGTCGATAAATTAAGAGAAGATGGTACTTTTAAAGTAATAGAATATACCGAAGAGATCGAAGCCGTTAAAAGAGATAAAATTTATTCTAAACAAGAAAAAGAACAACGTTTGACTGATTTAAAAGCTAAATTGGCTCAAGCTAAAAAAGTTGAAGAACAAAATAAGCAAGCTGTAGCAGATAATGTTGCGAAAGGTGAAGCTTATTTGAAAGAGCATTATAATGAATATTATGATGCAGTAGTTGCTAGCTGTAAGCTAGAAAAACAACAAGCTCGTCAAGCATATGATGCTAAAGTAGCTGAATTAAATAATGAACATAAAAATAATTTAGCTAAGTTAAAAGATGCTAACGAAATTAAAGAAGAAAAATATATTCAAAAGAATCGTTTGTTTGATGCAAAGATGGAATATCAAAAGAATCTTCAAGCTATTAAGGATCGTCAACATAATGCTTTTGATTATCGTTATCACTTAATTGACTTATTGAAGATGGGTAATTTCTCATTTGCAGAAAATTTAGCACAAAGAAAAGAGAATTATGTTTATACATTTAATACTCGTGATTTCTTATTGCGTAATGGTCTATATATTGCGATTATTATCGTATTTATTGGATTATGTATTATTACACCAATTGTTAAAAATGGATTACAATTATTAACATTAAATAACGTATTAAATATTTTACAACAAGCTTCTCCTCGTATGTTTTTAGCACTTGGAGTTGCTGGCTTAATTATGTTAGCTGGTACTGACCTTTCTGTAGGAAGAATGGTTGGTATGGGTATGACAGTTGCGACTATCATAATGCACCAAGGTATCAACACTGGTTCTGTATTTGGTCATATCTTTGATTTTACTGGTCTACCTGTTGTTGTTAGAGTATTCTTTGCATTATTGATGTGTGTATTATTATGTACATTATTTACTACGATTGCAGGATTCTTTACTGCTAAGTTTAAGATGCATCCATTCATTTCTACAATGGCTAATATGTTAGTAATCTTTGGTTTAGTAACATATTCTACAAAAGGTGTATCTTTCGGTGCTATTGATCCTTCAATTCCTAAAATGATTATTCCAAAGATTGGTAGCTTCCCTACAATTATCTTATGGGCAATTGCTGCAGTAGTTGTTGTTTGGTTCATCTGGAATAAGACAACATTTGGTAAAAACTTATATGCCGTAGGTGGAAACCCTGAAGCTGCATCAGTATCAGGTATTTCTGTACTTAAAGTTACTGTTGGTGCTTTCGTATTAGCAGGTATTCTATATGGCTTTGGTTCATGGTTAGAATGTATCAGAATGGTTGGTTCTGGTTCTGCTGCTTATGGTCAAGGTTGGGAAATGGACGCTATTGCTGCCTGCGTAGTTGGTGGTGTATCATTTACTGGTGGTATCGGTAAGATTTCCGGTGTAGTTGTTGGTGTATTTATCTTTACAGCATTAACATACTCTTTAACAATCTTAGGTATCGATACTAACTTACAGTTCGTATTCTCAGGAATTATCATCCTTGTTGCTGTTACTTTGGACTGTTTGAAGTACGTAAGAAAGAAATAATGAAAAAAAAGTTCTCTTTTTTAAAAAAAGAGAACTTTCTTTGCCTTATAAATGGTAAAATACTCGTAAAGGTGTGTGAGGTATTAAGGTATATGAAATTTGATGAAAAACTAATTAAAGAACAAAAAAACAATTTTATTTTAAATGAAGAACCTGGTGTAGATCTATTGATTCAAAACAATAAGATTCAGGCAATTGTCAAAGGTAATCCTAATCATGAGGTTAATTTTATTTTAGACAATGGAAAGATTGTAGAAATTGATTGTGATTGCCAGGATGCTCAAGAAGGAGGATATTGCGAGCATATGAATGCAGCTATATCTAAAGTAGAAGAATTGATTGATATTATTTCGAAAAATGATATTTTTCAAAAAGATGAAGAAAGTAAGTTGAAAAACTTAATTAAAAATGCTTCACGTGAGGATATTGATAGCTTCTTATTTAAAGCTTTAAGTCAAGACGATTACTTATTAGAATTATTTGAAAAATATACAAAACTAGATGAAAGTGAAGTATTTGATAACGCCATGGATAAAATTAATGATATCTTCGAAATGTTGGAAAATGGATATGATTATGAGGATTCTGATGAAGCATATGATGAATTTGCGGATGAATTAAGCACAATCATTGATGAAGATATTCAATATTTTGTAAATAAGAAAGAATATGCATCTACTTTAGATTTAATATCTAATATCTTTGATTTAATGCCTGAAATTGAAGATGAATATTTTGACAAAGTAGATTATTTGGGTAGTAGAACTAGTGATATTTTTGTGACTTTATTAAAAGAAGCTGACTTGGAAATTAAAAAAGATACTTTCAATTTGATAATCTCTATCTTAGATGATCAAGAATTATGTTGGATGCATGATAAACTATTGCATGTACTAATGCATAATTGTCCAAATGATTATGAAGAAGAAAAAATTAATTTCTTAAAAGCTAAAGAAGAAAAATTTGATGAAGTTAATTATGAGCCTAGAGATATGTGGGATTTATGTTATGCCTTTAGCATGATTGGTTTACCACAATACAAAGAACAATTTATTGATTTTTGTATGAAACATTTAGACAATATTGAAATTGCAGAACTATTAATTAGGCATTATAACCTAAGAAGAAATTTTGATGAATCTTTCGCAATTATCGATAAATGTAGTCAATTAAATGAAGATAATATGGATGTTCAAGGTGAACTACAACTATCTAAAAAAGATATTTATGAAAAATTAAATGATAAACAAAATTATTTAGATACGCTATGGGAATTAGTAACTGAATATTATCCTGGTGATTTAGATTTAATTGATGAACTAAAAGATGCATATCCTGAAGATGTATGGTCACAAAAAAGAGAAGAATTATTAAATCACATTTCAGATGATAATCTATTAGACGTATTAGCACATGAAGGCATGTATAAAGAATTATTTGAAAAAGTTAATGATAGTGATGATATAAGACCATTAATGAATTTTGATTATCTTTTAAAAGACAATTATTCAAAAGAAATTGTCGATAAATATGTAAATTATTTACAACAAAAAGTTGCTATGGCAAATAGCTATGGAGATTATCAACATATACTTATAATCTTATATGGATTAACTAGAATAGATGGTGGTAATAAAGCTATCGAAAAGTTAATTGAAGAATGGAATTTAGAATATAAAGATAAACCAGAGTTATTAGAATTATTAAATAATTTTGAATATTAAAAAACAGGAACAAGGATATAAATTTATCCCTGTTCCTTTTTATAATATATCTAATCTCATTTTAATATGGGGTATATCATCTTCTAAGAATTCATCAGATATTTGATAGAAACCTTGTTTTTCATAGAATGGTTTGGCGTAGGTTTGAGCTTCGATGATAATTGTTTTTGGATTAAATTGCATTTTTGCTTGGTTAATAGCTGCTTCTAGGATTTTGCTTCCTAGACCACATCTTCTTTTAGTAGCTATTACTCTTCCTATGGCACAAGTTGATTCATCTTTAGCAAACACTCTAGCATAGGCTAAGATATTTTCATTTTCTAATAGATAAAGATGATAAGCGTTTTTATCAATATCATCTACTTCTTGATAAGGGCAATTTTGTTCTACGACAAATATAGATACTCTTAATTTATATATTTTAAATAGTTCATCTGTAGTTAATTCTTTAAAGTGTTTTATAATTAGTACCATATCATTTTCCTTTGTTTAAGATTATAGCATATCTTTATTGTAATTATAAAAAATAGGATTTACTATATAGTTAAGGAGGAAGTTTTTTATGAACAAAGTATTGGTTGCTTATTTCTCAGCTAGTGGGGTTACGGCTAGACTTGCTAAAAAGGTGGCAGAGGTTACTAATGGTGATTTATACGAAATTAAACCTAAGGTTCCTTATACATCTGCAGATCTAGATTGGACAAATAATAAATCTAGATCATCAATTGAGATGAATAATAAGTCTTCTAGACCAGAAATTGTTGGTGATTTAGAAGATGTTAGTAATTATGATACCATCTTTGTTGGTTTTCCAATTTGGTGGTATATTGCGCCTACGATAGTTAATACTTTCTTAGAGAAATATAATTTTGATGGTAAAAAGATTATTATATTTGCTACATCTGGTGGTAGTGGCATGGGTAAGAGTTTAGATAGTTTAAAGAATAGTTGTCCAAGTGCTACATTTGTTAATGGTAAGGTGTTTAGCTCTAGTGTTAGTAAAGATGACTTAGCTAAATGGGTAGATGGTTTAAATCTATGATAATTACTTGGATTGGACATTCTTGTGTCAAAATTGAAGAAGATGGTTATTCAATAGTTATTGATCCTTATGGTATTGATACAGTACCTGGTTTACTTCCCATAAAAGAAGAAGCTAATATGGTATTGTGTTCTCATGAGCATAGTGATCATAATTATCGTGAAGGAGTTCAAATCATTAATAATGGAGTTACTCCATTTGCCATAACAACTATTAATACTTATCATGATGATGCTAAGGGTAGTTTAAGAGGTTCTAATATAATTCATATCATTAGTGATGGAAAGATGAGGATTGCTCATTTGGGTGATTTAGGTTGTATGCTTGATGATGAGCAAATTTCCTTATTAAAAAACATCGATGTATTAATGCTACCAATTGGTGGTTATTATACTATCGATGCTAAAAAAGCTTATGAATTATGTAATAAAATTGATCCTAAATTAGTTATTCCTTTGCATTTTAGAGATGATGAACTTGGCTTTGGTTATGATGTTATAACTACTAAAGATGAATTTGTTAAACTGATGAAGAATGTAAAAATAATTAATAATTGCAGTATAGATACTAAAGATGATTTAGGTGCTAGAGTTATTATATTAAGACCTAAAAATATTTAATAATTGCCTACTACTTGAATAGATTTTTCGGTGAATTGCATGATTTCAAATTTATTACCATCGGGATCGTGTAACCACATTTGATAGGTTTCACTAGGTCCCTTAGTAATAGGGGTATCGATAGTGATACCTTTTTTTATTAGTTCATCTTGTGTGGCATAGATATCTTCTACACATAATGCAAAGTGAGAATATCCAATATGTTCATTAAAACCAACATCTTCTTTTTGATTTTCTTTGGCAGGAAATAGTTCGGTGAATTGTAAAGGTGCTAATTCAATATAGACATTGAATATTTTATTGGGATCTTGTTTAGCTATTTGTTGATCTGACTTACTCCCACGAATAAATTCGTGGGGTTCTTTTAATATACGCACCAATAACATATAAATAGAGGATATTAGATATAACATATTAAACAGTTGAACTTTTGTACAAAGCTACTCCTAATAAATAGTTTCACTTATTACTGTACAGGCATGAGTCTAACACCTTTTATAAAATCTAACTAATTATATAGTCAGGAATATATTTTTTATTTATTCCCATACAACTTGGAAATATATGTTTACCGTTAACTTGTTGATTATATAAATCTTTAATTAATTGATTGTGTTGTTTGATAAAATTAGGAAAATTATCT
>CASEWY010000086.1 GCA_949291625.1 uncultured Bacillota bacterium | reverse complement strand
GCTTGAGCAATTTCTTCCTTTGTACATAGCTTAGTATCTTTTAGGGGATAATCGATATGCATTTGTTCATATTTTTTTATGCCTAATTTATGATAAGGTAATACTTCCACCTTTTCGACGTTATTTAGTGTATCAATAAATGCTCTGGTCTGCAACAAATATGCTTTATTATTGGTATAACCATTTACTAATACATGTCTTATCCACATTTTTTTATCATGTTCATCAAGATATTTAGCAAACTTCAAAATATTTTGATTACTCATACCTGTTAAATCTTTATGCAAATTATCATCGATATGTTTAATATCTAATAAAAATAAATCAGTATATTGTAATAACTCTTCATATTTTTGATTATCTTGAAAATATATTCCACTAGTATCTAAAGCGGTATGTAAATTTATTTCTTTACATTTTTTAAATAAATCGATTACAAAATCAATTTGTCTTAAAGGTTCTCCTCCACTGATAGTTACTCCCCCATCACGTATATAATTTAAATATTTTTTTATTTGGGAAAATACTTCTTCAACGCTATATTCTTCTCCCCCATCAAAATTCCAAGTATCAGGATTATGACAATACTTGCATCGCAATGGGCAACCTTGCATAAAAATAACAAATCTTACCCCTGGTCCATCTACTGTACCAAAACTTTCAAATGAATGTATTCTTCCCATTTCAATCACCTACTTTGTTGGTATATGATACACCAAAAAAAAGCTGATAGTCAACTAAGACGCTCAGCTTATAAATATCTATTTAGCGATTACATCTTCATAATCACTTAATTTACTATTATAGCCATCTACTAATGCTTGATATGCCATATACTGTACAATTTTTTCATTAGTTAAATTCATAACATCTCTAACTGCAACACTAAGATGCAAAGGAAGTCTTTCTTTCCAAATGAAACTAACTAAAGTATTTTCAATATCCTCAAAACTTAAATTAGGATTATTTTCTCTTCGAAGTTTTTCTAATTTTAAATATATAACCAATTTCAATTGA
The DNA here is from genome assembly GCA_949291625.1 of uncultured Bacillota bacterium. GTDB lineage: Bacteria > Bacillota_I > Bacilli_A > Erysipelotrichales > Erysipelotrichaceae > JALEVB01. The sequence goes on along the minus strand of CASEWY010000086.1, from coordinate 3,686 downwards.
TTAGGAAGCTTGCTCATAATAAACCTATTATGATTCCAACAACGCAACAAATTAAAGACAAGATCCAAAAAGATCTTACAACCTTTTTCTCACTTAATCCACCTAAAACAAAACTATAATGAATTGGTGTATATCTAAAAACTCTTTTTCCTCGAAGTTTAACTGAACCAATTTGAATCATTACACATAGTGTTTCCCAAACAAAAACACCACCTATAATAATCAATAAAATTTCTTCTTTTAATACCATTGCAACCGCTGCTAAACCAGCTCCTAGTGCTAAAGAGCCCGTATCTCCCATAAATATCTTAGCAGGAGATATATTATATTTTAAATAGCCCAATAAAGCACCTAGCAAACTACTGATAAAGATAGCAATATGCATTTTATTAGCAACTATCGCTAAGACTAAAAAAGCAAAATATGCTAAGAAACTACAACCTGCTGCTAAGCCATCCATACCATCAGTAAGATTAACAGCATTGCTTGCACCTGTAAACATAAAAAAAACTAATATAGCATATAATCCCGACATTGGAATTACCACGTTTAACAATGGTATAGTAATATCTAGGGTAGCTTCATTCATATATAATATATAGAAGACAATTGCTAAGACTAGTTGCATAGCAAATTTTTGCCAAGGTTTTAACCCTTCATTATCTTTTTTAATGACAATAATATAATCATCTATAAAACCAATTAATCCATAACCAAGAAAACTTAATATTATGATTAATGAACTAAGATCAAAAATTATTTGATAATCAATTATAAGTGTTACGACAATAGGAACAATAATAAATAATACCCCACCCATTGTAGGCGTTTTAGCTTTTTCTTTATATTCTTTTAAGCTATATTCACTAACAGTTTGATTAAAACTGATCTTCTTTAAATAATCAATATATTTAGGCATCAAGATAAGAACTAAAACTAGGCTTATAACAAATGTTAAAACAAGTTTAAGATACATTATTAATTCTATTCCCCTTTCCTTTTCTTAATGCATTGTCCATTATACCATAATCTATAAAAAAAAAGGAATAGTAATTAACTATTCCAATTTAATCTCAATATTATCGTCTTTATTAATCGTAGTACCCGCAGGAATATTTTGACTAACTACTTTGCCATCGCCCTCTATTTTAACACTTAAACCAGTTATATCCCAAAAAGCGGTAACATCTTTTCTTGACCAACCTGTCATATCTGGCATTTCAAAACTATTAGTATCCATTAATAAGAATAATTTTTGATTAGTTGTAATACTTTGTCCCTCTTTAGGACTTTGATCAATAACATTATTGCCATTGCCAAGAATTATGACATTAGCATTATATTCACTAATTTTATTATTAGCATATTCTAGGGAATGATTTAATAAATTAGGCATTTCATATGATTTAATTTCTTGAGGAACATATGTTTCTTCAACACTTTGTTCACCATCTACATTAGTTGTAGGCTCATCACTTAAACCATAAAGCATCGCAACTCTTCTTAAAATAGATTTAATCGGATCAGTATAATAATGGGCATTAGGATTATAATCAGCCTCAAAACAATAATAAACCATATATTTAGGATCATCAGCAGGTAAAGCAGCCATCAAACTAACAATGGTCTTACCAGATTCATATGAACCACTCACCGCAACTTCCGTAGTACCAGTTTTACCAATAATATCTGTTTCAGGTATTCTATAATGTTTTGCTGTACCATCTTCATCATTAACTACCCTATATAATATTTGTTGAACATGTTTAGCTGTTTCTTCGCTAATCGGCGTACCAGTTATTTGGGTTTGCGCTTGATATAAAACATTATTTTGATCATATGGATCAACAATCGATTCAATAAAATAAGGTTTTTTCATAGTTCCATCTGAAAAAATAGCACTATATGCTTGAAGCATTTGCAACATAGTAACGGTTGATCCTTGGCCATAACATAAAGCTAATTTATCATAAGGCCAAGTAAAATTTAATACTCCATTTTGCTCGCGCATACCTTCAGTTTCTACCGTTTTAAAAAAGCCAAAATCATTTAAATAAGAAAGATAAATATCTGGCGTTATTAATTCCGTTTCTACACTAGCGGTAATAGTATTACTAGAATAGATTAATCCATAGTCATAATCAACCCAACCATAATTTTTTCTTCCAGCATTATAAATACATGCATAGCCACCACTTTCAACACGATAAGGATCATTACCATTCGAGCTAAAACAATATGGTCCAGAATATACTTTAGCACTTCCATCATATACCCCTTCATTAATTGCCGCAGCATAAACAAAGGTCTTCATTGTTGAACCTGGTTCATATGGTAATTGTGCACCATAGTTATTATATTCTTCTATCTCAAGGGTATTAGGATCAAATGATGGACTTTGTCCCCAAGCTAAAATCTTGCCGGTATCAACTTCCATTACACTTCCCCAAATTCTATCAGCACCAAATAATTCATTAGTTTGCAAGAAAGCTTGTTCCAAAGTTTCTTGTATATCTTTATCAATAGTCAAATAAACATTTGCACCATTTTGCGGACTTACAACATCCTCTCTCATACCTGGCAAAATAAAACCATTTTTATCCGCTTGATAAGTTCTAATACCATTAACACCCTTTAAAAAATCATCTAGATATAATTCAAGGCCCATTTTACCAACTGTCAATCCTGTTTCATCAGATTGCGCAAAACCTATTAAATTTGAAGCAAATACTCCTAAAGGATAAGATCTTTCCGTACTATCACGAAATGTAATACCTGGTAAATCATATGATTCAATCAATTCTTTAGTTTCTTTAGATAGATTTCGCCCATATGTACCAAGTTCTACTTGATATTGTCCTTCCGTCTTAAGAAATTCTAAACAACGCTCTTCAGGCATCTTTAATATTGGTGATAAAATAGAAGCAGTATATTCAGGATCGGCAACATAGGCAATTGTTCCTTCAATAGAAGGACGATTTTCATCCAAGATACAGATAATATCATAAGTATGAACATCTTGCGCAATAATAACACCATTAGCATCATAGATATTTCCTCGTGATGCCGTTAAAACTTCACTAACTTGGTTAGCACTATCAGCATATAAGCTTAAATCCGTATTACTACGCAAATGTACCTTCGTTACAGATACGAAAAAAACATTAGCAATCAAAATAAACATAACCACTAATGTCGAAATAAATATAAATAGAAGCATGTTGTTGCTTCTTTTTTTCATAGCTTACTCACCTTCTGTTATAGTTACAATATTAGATTGATTCATCGTCAAGCCAGCATCATTAGCAATTGAAACTACTCTATCTCTAGTACTCAAATTTTGAATTGTAACTTTGATAGCGTCATTTTCAACTTCTAAAGCAGCTATTTGGCTCTCTAATTGTTGTTTTTGTGTGCTCAAAGAATTATTATAAGAACGAACAAATAAGCTTGTACCTAAATAACACACACATGATAATGATAACATAAAAATACTAAAAACTTGTAATTTAATACTTCTCTTTTTTCTTTTTTTAACAATCTTTGCCATATCCTATATCCTCTTTATAATTCTTAATTTTGCACTATGTGAGCGATTATTAACTGCTAATTCTTCATCAGAAGCTAAAATCGGTTTGCGATTAATCAATTCATATTCCGCTTTTTTAAGCTGTGAATCTTTTAAA
>CASEWY010000085.1 GCA_949291625.1 uncultured Bacillota bacterium | reverse complement strand
TAATTGATGGTCAGTATGATTTCCTCCTACTTCTGTTCTTCCTGGAGCGCAGATTAAATGAGCATCTACATCTCCAAATTTTGCTAAGGCATTATCTAAAAGTCCTAGATAACGATTTTTTTGGTCTTCAATTTCTTGACGACAATTAAGCATTTGTAATTGCTCATCAAAAGACCCCTCCTTTAAATTTTTAACAATTTCCGTAATCAACATAACTATACTTCCTCCACCTTAAATTTTGTTATATGTTCTTTTACTTGGTTAGCTTTTAAAATTGGTTTAATATGATTATTCAAATTAATCGCATTAGGATAATATTGCGTTTCAAAACAAATAGAAGAACGCTTTGGATAACAATTACCATCTTTACCTCTTGCTTTACCATCAAGATAATTAGATGAATATAGATGCATTCCTGGAAGATCAGAATATACTTCCATCTTTAATTTACCATTATCATATGTACAAAAATGGCGCATACCTTCTCCCTTAATTACATAATTATGGTCATAACCATTACCATTAATTATCTGTGGATGGTCTACATCAATATCCTGTCCTATTTTCTTTCTTTGTCTAAAATCAAATGGTGTACTTGTAACATCCATTAATTCTTCTTGAGTTAAACCATCACTATCTACCATGCCAATATAATCAGCATTAATCATTAGATAATCATCTAAAATACTTGTAGAAGATAAACCATTAATATTAAAGAAAGCATGATTACAAATATTAACAAGCGTATCGGCATCACTTTTTACTTTATATTTATAAACTAATCCATCTTCTTCTAGTTTATATATAATTTCAACTTCTAGATTACCAGGAAAACCTTCTTCCATATCTTTACTAAGATATTTACAAATTAATTGATCATCATCTTCAACAATGTCCCACTTCTTAGTATCAAAGCCATCTTTTCCCCCATGTAAAGTATTAGGGCCATTATTAATAGCCAAGGTATATTCTTTACCATTTAAACTAAATTTTCCCTTAGCAATTCGATTACAAACCCTACCAATAGTAGCATTCATATACTTTACATCTTCTACATAGCCATGGACATTATCAAACCCTTGGACAATATCAACTCCCTTATATTTAAAATTACAAAGAGTTGCTCCATAGTCACTAACACTAATCTCAAAGTGACTATTGCTGATGGTATAAAGATAATAATCTTTACCATCATATGTTTCTAATAGTCTTTTCATTATTTTTTTCTCCATCTTATGTAAGCGCTATGATTATAATAACCCAATTATCATAAATATTCAAACTTTATTAACAAGATATTATTAAATGAGTTAAAATAAAAGCAGTTTATTATGGAGGCAAAATGAAAAATTATAAAATTTTAGTAATAAATCCCGGTTCAACTTCAACCAAATTATCCCTATTTATCAATGACAAACACATAAAAACAAGCGATGTATTCCACGATTCAAGCATCCTAAAAACATTTAAAACCATCAACGATCAATTACCATATCGCATGCAAGTAGTAGAAAAATTTATTCAAGAAAACAATTTTGACTTAAGCGATTTAGACGCCATCGCCAGTAGAGGAGGCCCATGTTATCCGGTAGAAAGTGGCACTTATGAAGTAGATGATAAGCTAATAGAAGATACTAAAAATTCAAAAGGTGGGCTATATCACTCTTCGATGTTAGGAGTACAAATGGCAAAACTAATCCAACAAAAATATGGCGGTAAAATCTATATGAGCGATCCTACCGTCGTTGATGAATATGGTGATTTAGCTAGGGTTACTGGCATCGATGGCATCTATCGAAAGGCAATATGTCATGCTTTAAATCTTAAAGCCGTAGCCAAAAAATATGCCAAAGATATTAATGCCAATTATGAAGATTTAAAACTAATTGTCTGTCATATCGATGGAGGCATTACCATTACTGCTCATGATCATGGAAAAATGATTGATGGCAATGATGGTGGAGGAGGAGAAGGGCCTTTTACTCCTACTAGAATGGGAAGTATGGCAATAACTGATGTCATAAATTATCTTTGGGACAAGCCAAAAGAAGAAATGTTAAATCTATGTAGCTGTACGGGTGGCTTATCTAATTATTTTGGCACTTCAAACAGTGATACAATTCATCAAATGATTGAAAATAATTCTAAAGCAAAACGCGTATGGCAAGCAATGATATATCAAATTTGTAAAAGTATTGGCGCCATGAGTACCGTACTAAAAGGCCAAGTAGATGGCATCATTTTAACCGGTGGACTAATGCGCTTTAATGATATCTATGAAATGATTAGTGAATATTGTGGATGGATTGCTCCAATCAAAGTATATCCAGGTGAATATGAACAAGAAGCTTTAGCCTTAAATGCCTTAGAAGTATTACAGGGTAAAAAAGAAGCTAAAAAATATACAGGAAAGCCTATATGGCAAGGCTTTAATGACAAAAGGTAGCAATCGCTACCTTTTAATTTAAATATTTATTAAAGAATTCTTCAATTTTATCAAATGGAATAATATCCACTTTATCATATAAATCCGTATGTACTGCATTAGGAATAAGCAATAATTCCTTATTATCTACATACTTATTTCCATCAATCATCTTCGCATAAGCATCTTTACTAAAATAACAAGAATGCGCCTTTTCACCATGAATCATCAATACAGCATTACGAATTTCATTAGAATAAGTTAAGATAGGCATATTATAGAAAGATTCACAACCAGTAACATTCCACCCTAAACCCTCACCTTGTGAACGCGGATGATAACCTCTTTGACGATTACGATAATAATTAATATAATCAATCATAAATTGAGGTGCACCCTCTGGTGCTTCATCTGGTAAAGCCCCAGCATGCGCATAACTACCATTTTTATAATCGATAGTTCTTTGTGTAGCCATAGCTAAACGTTTTTCATAGCGAGCTTCTTCACTATCTTCGCTATCAAAATAGCCCTTGGCATTTACTCTTGTCATATCATACATTGTAGAAGTAACTGTTGCTTTAATTCTAGGATCTAAAGCAGCGGCATTTAAAGCCATACCACCAAAGCCACAAATACCAATAATACCTATTTTTTCTGGATCAACAATGTCTAAAGTAGAAAGATAATCTACAGCAGCCATAAAGTCTTCAGTATTGATATCAGGAGAAGCTACATTACGAGGATTTCCTCCACTTTCTTTTGTATATGATGGATCAAAAGCTAAAGTAACAAAACCTCTTTCTGCCATAGTTTGGGCATATAATCCGGATGCTTGTTCCTTAACCGCTCCAAATGGTCCACTTACCGCAATAGCTGCCATCTTTTCTTTAATTTCTTTTGGTTTATATAAATCTGCTGCTAAACTAATGCCATAGCGATTTACAAATATAACTTTTTCATGATAAACTTTTGTACTTTTCGCAAATGTTTTATCCCATTTATTCTCTAATTTTTAATTTTCAACTTGCATATTATTTCTCCCTTGCTACTTTCTTATAAGCTTCATCATCAACTGGTTCTAGCCATTCATTAGAACCATTTTCAGCTGGTACTTCAATAGCTAAATGAGAGAACCAACTATCAGCTGCTGCTCCATGCCAATGTTTAACTCCTACTGGAATATTAACAACATCACCTGGAGTCATTAGAATTGGATCTTTACCCCATTCTTGATAATAGCCTCTACCATTAACACAAATTAAGATTTGACCTCCACCTTTATCAGCATGATGGATATGCCAATTATTACGACAACCAGGTTCAAAAGTAACATTTGCAATATTTACTTGCGAACTAGAAATAGGAGCCAAATAACTATTACCAATAAAATATTTAGCATAAGCATCATTTGGCTTACCAATAGGGAATATCATACCCTTAGCATGTTCACTCTTAGCATCCACTACTTCATCATCATTCCAAACATTTTTAGCCATTCTAAATGCTGCCCAAGCTTTAGGCCAACCTGCATAGAAAGCCGCATGCGTCAAAATTTCCGCAATTTCCTTTTTAGTAATACCATTTTTCTTAGCTTCCATTAAATGGAATTTAAATGATGAATCCGTCAATCCTTGAGCCATTAAGCAAACAACGGTAACTAAAGAACGATCTCTTAAAGGTAATAAATCTTCTCTACTCCATACCTCACCAAATAATACATCATCATTCAATTGTGCAAATTTTGGAGCGAATTCACCTAGTGAATCTCTTCCTGCGGTTTGTTTTACTGCCATAATAATTATCTCCCTTCTATTTTATAGCATTTCCTAACTCATATGCTTTAATCAATGCAGGATGATCTTTAATATCACCAATATCATTAACTCCTCCTGCAAAAACATAATCAACTAATTCAGCTTTTTCGAAGCACTCTACCCAACCACCTTAGCCATTATAAGCTCTATCAATCGTCTTATCTTCTTCATCAGCAGCGCTAGCTAATAGATATACTTTTCTAAATTTATAATCACTACCATATAAAGGATTAGCTCTATCTAGCATCGTCTTCATCTGACCACTCATCTCATAATAATAAATAG
>CASEWY010000084.1 GCA_949291625.1 uncultured Bacillota bacterium | reverse complement strand
CCATAACAAAAGGAGATATTGTTTGCCATGCACTTTCACAAAAATTATCAGGTTTTTCCCATCCACTTGCAATAAATACTTGCCCAAGACGCATATCACAAGGATGTTCTAATGGTTTTTCATATTTAGCAATCAAGTCATCATAACAAGCCATTTTCATAACAGTAATCTTAACTTTTTTCATATTATTCTACTATCTCTAAACTAACACTATCATAATCAAAATTATCAAGTATTTTTTGAATATTAGGATCTGATGAAGCAAGACCACCAATATTAACATGGGATGCTATACGTAAATTTTCAGTAAGTTGTTCTTGCGGATAAGACCATCCACCACTTTCCCAATGATGAGTATATATACTATCACTTATATACCAACCTTTAATACATTCTTCCATAACATCACCTTGAAAGTATATACCATATAATGTATTCTTCTTGCCAACCATAAATATATCATTAAGATTATCTTTAACTTTTAAATATAAATTATTATCATCATCTATTAAATAATAATTATATCCATCTTCATTATGATCTAATGTCAACTCTTCAAAATCATAAATAGAATCATCAGTTTCTACAAATCTATCTTGCCCTTCAAAATAGGTAATATCTACATTACCCCCTTCTTCAATTCTCGTGCCATATTTAGCTTTTAAATTATGTAAGATATCTAAAAATTCATCCTTAATACTATCATCTACTTTAAAAAATCGATAATAATAACTAATTTTATAATCATATGTACTTTGTGGAGTAAACCCCATAGTAGTTAATATCCTATCATCAGGATTGTAATAATCATAATAACTATATCTCTCTAAAGTACCATCATCTTTATGTTGATTAATAAAATCATAAAAAGGATCAAAATCAATCGAAGTAAATTCATCATCGTTTTGATAAGCTTCAATTTCTACTATACAATATAGTGAAGGATCTTCAGTATCATTAAAGATACCAATACTTGTTAGAGGTAATTTTGATACATCAGCACTAACTGTAGGTTCAACAGTTTCTACACTTAAAGTAGGTACAGGTGTACTAGTTTCTATAACTTCATTATCCTCTACATTATTATAGGAACAACCACACATCAACAATAACATCAAAACAATTATAATCTTTTTCATATTAAGTTTCCTCCTACTTCAATTATAACATGGGTGGTAGAAACACTACTTTTCTTCTTTTAAAAATTTTCACATAATTTTCCATAATGATAACAAATTTAAACGATAAGTAATTGTTACTATATATATGCAAGTTGATAATAGACTTGTATATCCTTTCCTTAATAATATAAATAATTGTCAGTAAGAAAAAAAGACCATTTGGTCTTTTTTTCTATTTATCAATAGTTTGTATCAAAGATACATCTTCATGATATACATAAGCAATTTTAATTCTATCTTGCGGCTTAACAAATGCTAAGATATTTTCATTTTCACTAGTCAAAGTAATCTTATAGCGATTATTTTGCGTATCTGTAATATAAGCCCTAGTCTCATTATCAACCATATAGAATTGAATATCTGCAACTTCTATCGTAGCTTCTTCTAAATTCTCACTATCAGCAATTAGATTACCACTAGCACTAATAAATTTATCACGTAATGCTTCTAATCCTTCATCAACATTAACCGTAACTACTCTTTGATAATCAGATGCATCTACCATGGCATACATTTTAATCAAACCTGCATTATCTTTTAATGCTGATAAATATACTGGTTGGCCTTGAACATTTACCAACAATGGGAAAGTAGAATAATAGCCATAGTTCTTTACTTCACCTTCTGCTGAATTCATAGCGGACATTTCATCAGCACCAGCACTAGTTATTTGCATTGTTTCATGCGTTCTAAGATTCGATAATACAAAACCTAAATTAGCTGAATCACTATTTACTGATGTCAAACCAGAATAAATCCAAATATCACCACCTTGTTCTAAATAATTATACCCTTCAGATGTGGCAAATACATTCTTTTGACCAAATATCGAATTTATAAATCCATCTTTTAAGCTACCATAATTATCAATTTCTTCTGTAATCAAGCTTTCTGGATAAATACGATCAACCCAAGTAGGTGCATCCAATACATCTTCATAATTTGTAGAATCACCAGTAATTGGATCAAATAAAACAACACCCTCAACTTCTAACTTATTGCCAATACCTTTATAAGTATAAGTAGTACATATATACCATGGATGACCTTCTTCATCAATTTCAAACGAAGGTTCACCAAATATTTCGGTAGGATAAGTCAATTGTAATTTACGCATTAAGTTCTCATTAAACATTCCCGAAGGAACATAACGCATGCCATCAAGACCCAAATCTTCTAATTTAACAAGTTCAGCCTCCCCAGTTGTTGAATTAACTAAGATATAGGCAGGTATTCCCTCTTCACGATTGGTAAGATATTTAATAAAATCAGCATATTCAAGAGGTGTAACGCGATAAACACTATCTTTATAAGATATTTGCGTATAATCATCACTAACTTCAAATTGTGAAACCAATTCAGGCATTTGCCCCATTACTCTATCACCTAAAGCAATCGTAGATTCTCTATCAATAATTGGTGTCTTATTAAAGTCCACTTCATTAATTACATCAAAATCAACTTGTTGCACCTCAACTCTACTAGCATATTCTTTAGCATTAAATATAGGTGAAGTAACAACCCCTAAACCAATCACCAATATTACAATCAATCCAACCAAAATACCAAAATACTTAAATAATTTCTGATAAGTTTTAGTTGAAATAATATGATAATACATTGCAAAGCTAACTACTACTGCAAAATAAATAGCCAAACCAATTAAATTTAAAAAATTAACTGGTGAATGCCAATTTATAACCGGATGTATAAAATACCAAGCAGCCAATAAAATAATAGTACTAACAATTAAAGAAACAACAAATTTACTAACACTTTTTTGTTTAGCACGCGAATAATTATTATTTCTTTTAAAATTCATCGGTCCCTGATTAAATTGAAAATTCCAATTAGTCATACAAAAATCCTCCAAACTAATTCTATATTTATTTTAGCAAATTTATTCTTTTATACAATAAAAACTAATATCACATAATTTTACATATTGCTGACATATTTATAATAAAGTTTTTTTGTACTATATAGTCACAAGGAAATAATAATTGAATCCTTGTAAATCTAATTGTTGTATTCCCCTTATCAATAATTAGTATATTCTATCCC
>CASEWY010000083.1 GCA_949291625.1 uncultured Bacillota bacterium | reverse complement strand
TCGATAAAGCCTTCACGAGATTTGTCTAAGGCATCATGAGTCATTAATTGTAAGATACCTACTTCTTTGGTATTGTTTGTTGTTTCTTGATTGTTGCTTGATGAACAACCTACTAATAAGCATAGTGCTAAAGCTAGTAATAATTTTTTCATAACATATTTCCTTTCCTTAAATTAAGAAATAAAAAACTCGTCCTAATATGAAAAGGACGAGTTGTATCGCGTTACCACCTTTATTTATTGATATATTACTATATCAACCTTAGTAGCCTCTATCAAGGCCCAACACGTTAACGGGTGTTATTCGTGATTTCCTACTTTTTACTTTCAAAAATCCCGCATCCCTGATGTATTCATTATGGCTTACTAGCTGTTTCCATCAACCACAGCCTTTCTATGCGTTAAGTTACATAATTACTATTTCAGATCTAAGCGTTTTATTTCTTGTATTAATCTTAGACAATCATTATTTTTTTGTCAATGATTATTTTGCAACATCGATTCCTTTTTCTAATATTTCTGTAGGTAATTCAAAGCCCATTTTTTCAGCTATTTTTGAATTATAATAGATATCGGCATTTTCTGAATCCATAAAATATACTGGTAATTGGTCTATTGTTGTTTCATTATTTATAACTTTTAAAGCATTTAGACCAGTTTGATAACCTAGATTATAATAATTTACACCAATGCTTGCTAGACCACCATCTTGTACCATGGTATCGCAACCAACAATTACTGGTAAATTATTTTCACTTGCGACGATTTCAACTGATGCCATTGATGAGGCTAATGGGTTATCAGTAGGAATATATAAAGCATCGATATTACCGATAAAAGAGTGCATAGTATCATCGACCATCGTTAAATCAGAGATGGTTTTTTCTACAACTTCCCAACCGCGTTTTTCGCATTCTTTGCGCATTTGTTCAGCTTGAATGATGGAATTTTCTTCACTTGAAGTATATAATAAGCCAACTTTTTTAACATTAGGTACCAAGGTTTCAACAAGATCCATTTGGGTTTCCATGTCACAATAGTCAGAACTTCCGGAAATATTTTTTCCTGGTTTTTCATTTGATTCGACTAGACCTACATCTACATAATCCGTGATTGCACTGCCTAGAATAGGAATGGTATCAGTTTCTTGTTGTAAAGATTGGGCTGCTGCGGTACCGATGGCTAATATTAAATCGTTTTCTTCATTTACTAATTTTTGAGCCATGGTTGCTAGGGTTGATTTATCATTATTAGGATTTTCAAAGCTAATTACTAAATTTTTCCCTTCTTCATAACCATTTTCTTTTAAAGCATCAATAAAACCATTGTAAGTATTATTTAAGGCTTCGTGTTCCATTAACTGTAAGACGCCGATATGAATGGCATTTTCATCGACAGTTTGGTTTTGACTTGTGGAGCATGCGGTTAATAACATGACAAGTAGAATCATTAAAATTTTCTTCATATTTTCCTCCCCTTAAGCAAAAAAACAGTTCATCCAAAGGACGAACTGTATCGCGATTACCACCTTATTTTATCGATATATTACTATATCGAACTCTATAGCCACCATCATGGCTTAACAAGATAACGTTTGTTAAACGTGACTTCCTACTTATATAATGTTCAAAAGTC
>CASEWY010000082.1 GCA_949291625.1 uncultured Bacillota bacterium | reverse complement strand
TAAACCATATGATAGGTTTGAAAATCATAGTTTTACTTATCGCAATGATTCATATGGTCGTTTAGAAATGATATTTAATTATGCAGGTATTTTAAATAGGGTGATGATGTTTAATCAAAAAACTTATAAAGATCAAATAGCTCTTTCTAAGGATAATAATTTAGCTTTTCTATCTAGTCCTCCAGCATAACCTGTTAGTTTACCATTGGCACCAATTACTCTATGACATGGGACAATGATACTAATAGGATTTCTTCCAACCGCGTTACCTACAGCTTGAGCACTCATATGTTCTTTATGATATTTTTTGACAAGCTCTTGGGAAATATTGCCATAGGTTGTTGTATGCCCATAAGGAATCTTTAAAAGAATATTCCAAACATCTAATTGGAAGGGTGTGCCTATTAAATGTAGTTGTGGCATAAAGTCAGGTATTTTGCCTGAAAAATAAATATCTAACCAATTTTTAGCTTGATCTGCATAATTAGTATCCAAATCCATAAAAACTTCTTTAAGTGTACTAGCAAAATATTTTTGGTTTTCAAACCAAATACCACAGATGCCTATGTTATCACTGGCAATTATCATTTTGCCTAATGGTGATTGATAATAACTAGTATATTGCATAAAAACCTCCATTTATTTGATTTTATGATAAACTATTTATGTTAATTTAGTAAAGAAGTTATAAAATGAATAGACCATATATTATTTGTCATATGATGACATCACTTGATGGAAGAATTGATTGTGATATGACAGGAAAATTAAAGGGTGTAGAAGATTATTTATACGACTTTAGATATGTTGGATACCCCTACTACTATTAGTGGTAGAACTACTGCTGAACTTGAATTAGCTTTACCTGGTAAATTTGTTTGTACTAATGATGAAAAGTATGCTAAGGAAGGTTTTTGTAAGAAGATTAGTGCTAAGAGCTATGAAGTAGTTGTAGATACTAAAGGTACTTTATTATGGGGTGAAAATGATGCAGATAAACCTTATTTAATTATTACTAGTGAACAAGTAACTAAGGAATATCTTGCTTATTTGGAAGGTCTTAATATTTCTTAGATTGCTTGTGGAAAAGATAGAATTGATTTAAATAGGGCAATGGAAATATTGGCAAGTGAATTTGCTGTAGAAAGAGTAGCAGTAGTTGGTAGCGGACATATCAATGCTGGTTTTCTTGCAGCTAATCTTTTAGATGAAGTAAGTATTGTTATTGGGGCAGGAATTGATGGAAGAGGTCAAATGGCAGCGGTATTTGATGGTTTACCAATGGATAGAGAAGTTACACCATTAACATTAAATAGTGTAAAACAATTTGCTTCACAAGCTGTTTGGTTAAGATATAAGGTAGGTTAAAAAATGATAATAGAAGTTAAAGATAGAAATGAAGAATTAGTAAATCTACTTTTAAAAGTTTGGGAAAGTTCTGTAAGAGCTACACATTTATTTTTAAGTGATACAGAAATTGAAAATATTAAAGAATATGTTCCCCAAGCTCTTAAAGGTATTAAACATTTAATAATAGCTAAAAAAGATGATCTTCCTATAGCATTTATGGGAATTGAAAATGATAGCTTAGAAATGTTATTTATTCATAATGATGAAAGAGGAAAAGGGTTAGGAAAAAAACTAATTCAAAAAGCAATTGAAGAATATGGGGTTAAACATTTAGCTGTTAATGAACAAAATCCGCAAGCTAAAGGTTTTTATGAACATATGGGCTTTAAAGTATATAAAAGAAGTGAATTGGATGAACAAGGAAATCCTTATCCAATTCTATATATGAGCTTATAATATACACTTTTAATAGAGTGTATATTTTTTTAAATAAAAATATAGACGAATATGTCTATTAATACTACAACAATGTAGACGAAAAAGTCTATATTATTGGGAGGTTAAAGATATGGAAATAGTAGATGGTATTTTAAGATTAGTTATTGCGATTATTATTGCCTTTTTAGCAGGTAAATTGATTTCAAAATTAAAATTACCAGCAATTTTAGGATGGTTAATTACTGGTATAGTTATAGGTCCTTATGCTTTAAATTTATTAAATAATCAAGTATTAGATTCTACTTGGTTTACTTCAGTAGAAAGCATTTTTGAATGTATTTTTGGTTTGATGATAGGTACAGAAATGATTTGGAAACAAATGAAAAAAGCTGGTTCACAAATCTTAATTACAACAATTACGGAATCAGTTGGTACCTTCTTAGTTGTTAGTGCAGTATTCGCAGTAGTATTTGCGATTACTGGTGTTCCTATTTACTTGGCATTTATGTTTGGAGGAATTGCTTTAGCTACAGCTCCAGCACCTTCATTATCGGTAGTAAATAGTTTACATACTAATGGTCCAGTTACACGTACTTTAATTCCAATGGCAGCTTTAGATGATTTAGTAGGTGCTTTGGTATTCTTCTTAGTAATTGCTTTTGTTTCAGCTCATATTTCTGATGCGAATATTCCGATTGTTGTAATACTTCTATTAGTATTTTCACCAGTAGTTATTGGTTCGATAGTGGGCTTTATTTTTGGTAAGATTATGCAACATTTAAAAAATAATAGTGCTACTTTAATTACTATGTTGATTGGTTTATTAGTATCAGCAGGTATTGGTTTTATGATTAATAATATGTTAGGTACATCTGTTTTAAACTTCATGTTAATTGGTATGTCATATTCAATGTTATTTGCGAATTTAGTGACAAAAGAACAATTGGATGCTATGATGAAGATAATGAATCCTATTATTGGTTTTGCGATGATTGTAGTTATCTTAAATCTAGCTGCTCCACTTGATTGTCATTTGATATTTGGCGCTGGTTTATATACGATAATATATATTGTAGCTAGAGCTATTGGTAAATATTCTGGAGCATATTTTGGCGCTAATATAACTCGCGCTCCTAATACCGTAAAAAAATATTTAGGTTTCACATTATTACCTCACTCTGGAGTATCCCTTGTATTTACGGGAATTGCCGTTTCTGTATTGGAAGCTAGTGCCCCTGAATGTGCACAAATAATCCAAGGTACTATTGCAGCAGCCGCTGTTATCAATGAAATTATTGCGGTATTCTTAGCTAGACAAGGATTCAAGTGGGCTGATGAAATTCATAGTTCAAAGGAATTAGCACATGCATGAAACAAATTGATCGAAAAAAACGCAGTCAACAATACATATATGAAGCAGCTTTGCAAGAATTTGGTACATATGGTTATGAAGGCGTAAATATGGAAAATATTTGCAAGCGTCATGATATTTCCAAAGGTATGATGTATCATTATTTTGCCAATAAAGAAGAGTTATTCTTATATTGCGTTGAACAAATATTCAAAGGTTTATATACTAAAATTAACGAAGATATTCCTAAATTACCAAAAGAAGATATTTTGGCAACAATAAAAGAATATTTCATGATTCGCGAATATTATTTTGAAAATCGTCCTTTAGAAAAAGAAATATTTGAAAATGCAATTATTAAAACTCCTAAAGATTTAAAGGATAAAATTAGTATATTAAGATTACCTTTGAAACAAATGAATCATCAATTTATAAAAGAACAAATTGCAAAACAAACATTGCGCGATGGTATCAGTGATGAAGATGCAATGCAATATTTGGAAATTGTTGATCAATTAATTATTAGTAGTATGAAACTTTATTATGATAAGAATACTAATAATTTGAATGTAGTTTTAAAACATTTAGAAAAAATGTTAGATATGATTTTATTTGGAATTATAAAAAAAGAGGCTGTATAAACTTTCTGATGAATAATCATAGGTTACATAGCCTTTTTTAATATTTTTTTTACTAAAAGATTATTGAAATTTAAGGAATTGTACTATACGATAATACTAGATAGAAATATCGTGGGCTTAAGGGTCCAACCGCGGCGGGGGTATCCCTCGTTTTTTTAAATGGTTATTTCAATTTGATTATTTTCGATAGCGATTATACAACTTTCATAATAGCCATCACCAGTAGTTCTAGGACCACTGATTACTTCATAACCATCATTTTGTAACTTAGCTGTTACTTCATCTACTTTTTCTTTTGATCCTACAGAAAAAGCTATATGGATATATCCAGTGCGTGCTAAATTTTTGTTAGTATCTTGCATATTTGGTTTATGCATGATTTCTAATCTTGTTCCATCATCAAATGATAGAAAATATGATCTAAAATTTGTTTTAGGATTATGATAGATATCATTTGCTTTAGCATTAAAATATTTGATGAAAAATTCTTTAGTTTTTTCTAAATCATTTACATACATTGCAATGTGTTCAATTTTCATTATATTTTACCTTCTTTAACATATATTTATACATTATTATCATTAAAACAAGGATTATTAATAAATATATTGGGAATAATGTTGCGCTAATATTTTGGGCAATGATGCCAAATAGTGGAGGCATTAAACAAGTTCCAATATAGGCACTAGCCATTTCAACACCGATGATGGCTTGAGATTTATCTTTTCCAAAATTTTCTGGAGTGGAATGGATGATGGCAGGATAGATTGGAGCACAACCTAGGCCAATGATGATAATAGCTATCAGGGCAATTTGTTGGTAAATAGATATAAATAATAAGATGATGCCTAATAGAATAGTGAATTGTCCTAATCGTATCATTTGTTTATCATTAAATTTTATGCTTAGAAAACCACTTAGGACTCTACCTATAGTAATACCGATATAAAAGAAACTGGCATAGTTTGCTGCCATAGTAGCACTGATATTATATCTTAATACTAGAAAACTACTTGCCCATAGTCCGGTAGTATTTTCAATAGCACAATAACAAAAGAAGGTTATCATAATTTCTTTAGCGCCAGGTATTTTAATAATATTGGCTAAAGATAGGGGTTTGTAGTCAGCAATTTCTTCATTTTCTTGTTTGTCTTTTTTCCATAATGGTAAGCTGATAAAAATGATAATGGCTAAGACAAATTGGATGATGCTTATATAGCCATAACCCATATTCCAACTATTTTTAACACTTAGGGCATATCCCATGATATAAGGGCCTAATGAAGCACCGATACCCCACATACAGTGTAACCAATTCATATGCTTACTATGATAATTTAATGCGACATAATTATTTAAAGCGGCATCAATACAGCCTGCACCTAGCCCATAAGGAATAGCCCATAAGCATAAAGCTATAAATGAGTGACTTATAGAAAAGCCAAATAGGGCGATGGCAGTTATTAATACACTTACGGCTGTAACAACATTAGTTTTAAATTTATTAGTAAGTCGATCACTAAATAAACTTGAAATAATAGTACCTAAAGCTATGATAGTTGAGATGATACCAGCATAGGATACAGGTACATTAAACTGGGGATATATAGAAGGCCAGGCTGAACCTAATAAAGAATCAGGTAGACCTAAGCTAATAAAGGCTAAGTAAATAATAACTAATAATAAATGAAACATAATACAACTCCTATCTTAGCATTATAAGAAGATTATTATAAAAATGTAAAGAAAAAAATGCCTTTTGCAAGACATTTATTTTTCACTTAATTGAGATGTGCAATGAGGACAACGTGTTGCGTTGATATCGATTTCACTCATGCAATATGGACATTTTTTAGTAGTAGGTGCTGCAGGTACTTCTTCTTTTTTCTTGGCTAAAGAAAGCATCTTATTAATACCTTTAAGCAAGCAGAATAATACAAAGGCAGTGATTATAAAATTGATTACAGCTGAAATGAAATTTCCAGCAAAAGTCATGATATCAGCTAGTGTATAAGTAGCTGAGCCTAAGATAAATTGTAATAATGGATTGATGAAATTTTCAGTTAATGCAGTAACGATGCTAGTAAATGAAGCACCAATTAACATACCAACAGCCATATCCATTACATTGCCTCTTAAGGCAAATGTTTTAAATTCTTGAATAAATTTTTTCATAATTTTTATCCTATTTAGCTTGTTGGTAGTGTCAAAAATCGCATATTTTGATACAAATACACTACCGTAATAATTTGTATATATCTTAAAGTTGTAATTAATTTTTTCCACAAAAAATGGATGAAATTCGATATACTGTTATTGTCCAAAAACAGAAAGGAATTC
>CASEWY010000081.1 GCA_949291625.1 uncultured Bacillota bacterium | reverse complement strand
TAGTAGATGGACATGGTAACTTTGGTTCATTAGATGGAGATGGCGCTGCTGCAATGCGTTATACAGAAGCTCGTCTATCAAAAATATCTAGTGAATTATTAAAAGACATTCAAAAAGAAACGGTAGATTGGATGGATAACTATGATGGTGAAGAAAAAGAACCAGTAGTTTTACCTTGTAAATTCCCTAATCTATTAGTAAATGGTACAACAGGTATTGCGGTTGGTATGGCTACTAGTATGCCACCTCATAACTTAAATGAAGCAATTGATGCGATAATTGCTTTAATGGAAAATCCTGAATTAACAGTTATTGAATTGATGGATAAATATATTAGTGGTCCGGATTTTCCTACCGGTGGTTATATTCTAGGTAGAAGTGGTATCAAACAAGCATATGAAACAGGTAAGGGTTCCATTGTTTGTCGTGCTAAAACGCATATTGAAACATTAGCTAATGGTAAACCACAAATAATCGTAGATGAAATACCTTATATGGTTAATAAAGCGGTACTAGTAGAAAAAATAGCTAGTTTAGTAAGAGAAAGAGTAATAGAAGGTATTACAGATTTACGTGATGAATCTAATTTAAGTGGCGTTAAAATCGTAATTGAGCTTAGAAAAGATGTTCAACCAGAAGTTATCTTAAATCAACTTTATCGTATGACTTCAATGCAAACATCATTTGGGGTTAATAATGTAGTTTTAGTAAATAATGCTCCTAAGTGTTTAGGTCTAAAAGAATTATTACAAAAATATATTGATCATCAAGTTGATGTTACAATTCGTAAGACTAAATATGAATTAAATAAAGCTAAAGATAGAGCTCATATTTTAGAAGGTTTAAGAATTGCCATTGATAATGTCGATGAAATTATTGAAATTATCAAGACCGCTAGTGATAGTAATGATGCTTCTACTAAATTAATTAATCGTTTTGGTTTATCTGAAATTCAAGCTAAAGCTATTCTAGATATGCAACTAAAACGTTTAACTGGTTTGGAAAGAGATAAAATTGAAGAAGAATATCAACAATTATTAGCTTTAATCAAAGACTTGGAAGACATTTTAGCAAACTATTCTAGAGTATTAGAAATTATCAAAAATGAATTATTAGAAGTAAAAGCTAAATATGGTGATGATAGAAGAACAGAAATTATTGAAGCTGATGTAGAAATGGAAGATGAAGATTTAATTCCAAAAGAAGATGTTGCCATCACTTTAACTACAAATGGCTATATTAAACGTATATCACAAGATACCTATCATGTACAAAATCGTGGTGGTAAAGGTATTAAGGGTATGACGATGAATGAAGATGATGTTATCTATCAATTCATTAATATGAATACTCATGATTATCTAATGATATTTACAAATTATGGTAAAGTATATCGTATTAAAGGATATAAGGTTCCGGCAAGTAGTAGAACTAGCAAAGGTTTACCAATTGTAAATCTATTAAATTTAGATAAAGATGAAAAAGTAAAAGCTTTAGTACCAGTTAAACAAAATGATAATAATTATAAATATCTATTCTTTGTAACAAAAAATGGTATTGTAAAACGTGTACCTATTGAAGAATTTGATAATATTCGTCAATCTGGTAAATTAGCTATTTCTTTAAAAGAAGATGATGAATTATTCGCAGTTAAATTAATAACTGGTAATGATGAAATTATTATTGCTGGCGCAAATGGTAAGGCTGTACATTTCAAAGAAGATGAGATTCGTGAAATGGGACGTAATGCCATGGGTATAAGAGGCTTTAATGTCGATGGTTCATATGTTGTCGGGGTTGCAACAAATAATGAAGGTAATTTAATTTTATCTATTACAGAAAATGGTTATGGTAAAAAATCAGAATTATCAGAATATCGTTTAACTGCTAGAGGAGCTAAGGGTGTTAAGACGATTAATATTACTGAAAAGAATGGTCCATTAGTTTCATTACAAGCTGTCAATGGTGATGAAGATTGTATGATTATTACTGATGATGGAATTGTTATTAGAATTTCATTGAATCAAGTTGGTATTTATAAACGTCAAACCCAAGGTGTTAAATTGATTAAGGTTGCAGAAAATTCTAAAGTTTCTACGGTAGCAGTAGTAGTAAATGAAATGAATCAAGATGAGGAAGAAGCATAAGTTTCTTCCTTTTTTTTTCAAAGTCATTAGCTGAATTGAAAGCAGAAAATGGAAATAAGGATTAAAATTTGTAAAAAATCGTATTACTTGTTATACCTAAAGCTTTAAGTTCATCTAAAAATAGTTTCTCTGCAGGGAGATAATTAAGTATCTTCCTCTTTTTATTATTAATTTTGTTATTTTTATCAATAGTAGTTTCTTTAGGAATAGTGTTAATATCAGTTCCTTTTTTTATAAAATATCTAATTAATTGATTACAGTTTTCGTTAGAGCCTCTATCGCAGGAACGATATGGTCTACCA